>JAGWHH010000060.1 GCA_028866935.1 Microcaldota archaeon
AATAGAATTGACAAGGAAGTAGGGTTTGAAAATGTGCATGCTGTGCATCTTAATGATGCGAAAATGGAGCTAGGGTCGCACAGGGACAGGCACGATAACATCGGAATGGGACATATAGGCCTGGGAGGATTCGCAAAATTCCTTTCTTTTGGGGAGTTAAAGTCAAAGATACTGATCCTTGAAACAGCGCCTAATGACAGGATAAGTGAAGGAGAAGAGATAGCTGCAGTAAGAAATCTCAAAATCGCTTAGTTTTGGTGAAAATTATGTTTCAAAAAAATAATAGTGTTAGAGTCGGGAAGGTGGTATGCAGGCTCGGGTTCAATGTTTTTGGTTTTGGTGGTTTTAGATTCAGGTGGAACCGTGCCTATCTTTCAGGGTTTTGCATCAACAGCAAGAGGATGAATCCGCACATTACAGTGGTGGGTGAGAGCGGGGTTGGAAAGTCAAATGCAATAAAGATAATTGTGGAAAGACTATGCCAGAATGGTGCAAATGCAATAATACTTGATCCGCATAACGAGTACCTTGGCGCCGCAGAGGCGATCTCGGCAGGGATATACGATGCAGCGTACAATGGCATAAACATATTTGACCTGGATGGGATGAGCGAGCGGGAAAAGGCAAGCGAACTATCTTCCATGTTCAGGAGGAATTTCAGGCTTGGAGATGTTCAGACATATTTGCTGTACAGATGCATAATGAACATGTATTCCTATTGTGGCCAGCAGGGAAAGAGCCCAAACATACACGGCCTGGCGCAGACAATAAGGGTATTCAAGGCCAATGCAAAGCCAGGAGAAAAGGGCATTCTTGAATCTCTTGAAAGAAGGATGTCTGTTATAGAGACTGCATCATTTGCAAAAACAGTGAATATTGATAATATAATCAAAAGCAGTTCCTTGTTCCTTCTTTCTGGGCTGCACACTGCGGAGGCGCAGGCGATATACCTTGAGGGGTTTTTAAGAAAAGTCTATGCGAAAATGCTGACTTTGGAGAAGACAGGCCATCCTTTTCTCTATGTAGTGATAGATGAGGCAGAGAAGCTTGGAGACAATCCCATTCTTGGAAAGATAGCTGCAGAAGGCAGGAAGTACGGAATAGGGATAATTGCTGCTGCTCAGCGTTCAAAATCTGTTGACAAGGATTTGAGGAACAATTCTTCTTTAGTTGTCTCTTTTTATCAGCGAGAGCCGGAAGAACTTAACTACATTTCAAACTTCATCTCTGGGGGAAATGAGCTTGGAAGGTTTACTGAGGTAAAGAAGGGATTGAGGGGGCTGCAGAAAGGATATGCAATGGTTGTAGATTCCGGGCAGAAAGAGCCATTCATAGTGCACTTCGACAGGTTTGAAAGGGAGAATAAGAGTGCAAACTTCAGCATTATTCAGCTATGCAGGCCGGGCATACGCAGGCAGGAGCTTTATGCAACTTTATTGAAATCTTTTGATGAACATGAGATCAGCAATAACATAGATCAGCTCCTTGCCAATGGATCTGTAGCAAGTTACATGATAGAAAAGGGAATGTATGCAGGCACATGGTATATGTCCGGGCCCAGGAACAGCGCTGAGCATGACATTTGCGTAAGCATAATAAACAGGCATCTGGGCACCTGGAAGATATACAACAAGATTTACAACAGTTCGTATGGACCTGATGTGATTGCTTTCGCATCCGGAAGGAAGATCGCGATAGAATACGAGACAGGCATGAAGAACATAAACGATACTAAGGAGATGCTCAATAAACGGCTCTTGTATTACCCGATGGTAATAGTAGTTGTTAATGACCGCTTTCATGGAGTTTATTCGGAATCCTTCCCTACGTTGAATATAGTAAAGTTTTCGGAGATAGATGATGTGTGCAAAACCATCAGGATGCCTGCTGCAGCCTAATTTATTTGCACCTGCGAACCTATATGCATCCCAGTCCTGTTAACAAAGCCTGCGGCAGCCTCTATGACATAATTGGAGGGCTTGCTTGGTACGTACACCGTGCAGTTTGATTGGTCTTTGCTGTAGCTTACGCAGGGAGTTGCATTGGTGATGAACACCACTGTGCTCTGGTTTATCCAGATGATATCCAAGGGAGAATAGGTATCCTTCATCCAGAAAGGATAGATTGCTGGACTTGGGAAAACGAACAGTTCAAATGTGGACTGGTTTACGCTTGAGTTCATCAGCCCTTGCTCTTGTTGCTGCTGCGTCAATGCCACACTGGTGAACTTGTAGTTAACTCCATTGAAAATGAAGCTTTTGTGAATGTGTGTGCTGGTAGTATACCATGCAATAATTACCGATACTATTGCAATTCCTGCAACCGCAATGGCTTTATCTTTCACTTACTCACTTAATGAGACCTAGAAGGGCTTATTCTCATCGTAGTAGGCGAGGGCGCGTTTTATTGCTTCGCGGTCCGTCTTTATTCCCATTGAAAGACCTGCCTTTTCAACGAGTTCTTCGCTTGGCTCCCTGCCTATGGCCAGAATGAAATAGATTATATCAAAATATATCAAGTGGCCCTTGTAGTGCATTGAATCGAATTCGTCTAAAAGAGTGTTGTTGGGAACCACATTGACGCTCTTGAGGAGCTTACCCACATTCCACCTATTGACCTCTTTTCCGCCTAGTGCCAATATTGCTGCAGCTATCATGTAAGGAAGGAATCCCCTTTCTAGTAGGAGTTCTGGGCCTTTTTCCTTAATTGTCCTGGCAAATTCCTGCATTATTAGGTCGGACTTTATCTTCACTACCTCGTTGGCCATTTTCTCATAGCCTTTGTATAAGGCTGCAGCGATATCTTTTTCTGAAACAGTATCTTCTGGCATTAAAAGACCCAATACAAGAGTTTTATTCAATTTATTATATCTTTCCATATGCTGGCTTGCAGAAATTAGTTCATTATTGCCGAAAGGCGCTTTAGGGCCTTGTATTTCTCCATCTTGTCAATGTTTGCGCTGTCCAGGATGTACTGCATCTCGCGGTTCACGGTATCATAGGTTCTTCTATCTACAGGAAAGGGTATGCCGTCCTTTCCGCCAACGTTGTAGGAATACGCCACAGGATCTCTGTATGCCAGCTCCTTCCCATAAATAAGGCTTGATATGAATGCGAGGGAGCGCAGGGTTGCCCTGCCCATGCCCCTTACAAGAAGAAGCTCCCTGTAGTCATTTGTATCTAGTTCGCTGGCCCGCGTTATGGCATCCCATCCTATCTTTGTTATGTCACTGTTGATTATGTAGTGCCTTGCTGGATATTCTGAACTGTTTGCGCAAGGGCTTCTGTCTCCTGCCAGTGTCATTTGGTATTTCTTGCCTTCGGCAAGATTGTCTATAATTGACCTTGGATCCTTTACCAGGTCTAGAGAGGCTGACTTGGCCCATTTGTTTGACTCGTAAGTCAGGTCCAGAGTATCCTTCCTTGTCTGGGAAAATACACCGGTATGCGGTTCGTTGGTGATATCTGACTGGTCTATTTTATCGCAGAACCATTGGAACCTTATTGCCATGCTGCTTGAATTGGACATCGCCTGCTGTATCACTCCCCACTTTCTGTTCTTTGTGAATGCGAATGAATGGTGGTATATGCCTATGTTGTCATAGACAAGGCTGGAGTCTATCTTTGCGGCTAGTTTGCTGTTCTGTATGAAAGTGTCTGAATTTGAAGGGATCGAGAGCATGTCGGTTCCTTGTATGATATCTTGGGGCGTATTTATACCGGCCTTCCCCTTGCCTCCTGCTATGAAGATGTCGCTGTTCTGCACCAGCCCCTGCTTTAGTGCGCCCATTGTCACAGTGGTTGTGCCGCTGCTATGCCAGTCATACCCTATTGTGCAGGACAGTGCCTGGAACCAGTCCTTATCGCACAGCCTCCTTAGCAGCTCGTCCGGGCCGAATTCATCAATTATCACATTTGAAATTGCAGCGCTCAGCTTTACCATTCTGCCAAAAAGCCACCTTGGTGCATGCCCGCCGTGAAGAGGAAGGAGCGTAGATGAGTGCATACAACTATTTCAGACTAAAGCAATATATGCAAATGGCAGCTTTGGAAAAGAGTTAAGTATCACTTAGGCTGTAATGAGAATTATGTCTGACCATGAGATAAAGGAATATGCAATCGTACTGTTAGAGAACGAGCATGGAGAGTTTTTGTTCCTTAGAAGGACCCTGGAATCAGGAGACATTAGGGAATCTAAAGGCAAATGGGTACCGCCTGGAGGTCATATCGAAAAGAGAGGGGTGGGTTTAGAAAGGGAAAGGGAACTTTATGATTTAGACCCCATAAAGGCGGCGATAATGGCAGGGATAAGAGAGACCCTTGAGGAATGTAAAATTGATATAAGCTTATATCAGATAAAATATGTTTGCGCTTTCCAAAACCCGACCCCTTGGGGCCCGAAAAAGGCGCACGTCTTGCATGTGAAACTGCCAGAAGGGGCTGATCCAGAAATAAAGCTGTCTGATGGCCAGCCTGAAGTGGAACATGACAGGCATGGATGGTTCAGCAGGCAGTTTGTTATAAGCCAAATAAGAGGAGATAGGCAATTGCTGCGGGACTTTTCTGAGAGCCCTAGAGGCAGGTATGACTATACGCAGATTACATGGGAACTGATTGATAGGGACCTTATTCCACGCACTGGGCCCGTAAGAAATAGGGGCAAGGTACATGTAAAATAAGGGACCTGCTAAGAATTGCTTTGTTGTAATTAGTGTGAAAGACATATCAAGTTTTCTATGCATACTCTAATGAAAAATAGAAATGCAAGTAAGTGATGCATATGGCAGAACCGTACATAATAAGGATTTCATCGCAGAAGGGAGGAGTAGGCAAGACCACAATAGCCACAAACTTGGGCGTAACCCTGAGCATGGCAGGGTACAAGGTGCTCATTGTAGACATGGATTCCGCAAACCCGACCATAGGATATCATTTAGGAATGAACCAGGCAAATGTAGGATACAAGGAGGTAATTACAGGAAAGGCAAGGCTTGAGCAGGTCATTGCAATACATGCAGCCAGCGGGCTGAGGGTCCTTCCTGGCACCGTGGGGCCATATTCGTTTGTCCCGACCAAGAAGCAAAACGAGGACTTTTTGCAGATGCTATCTAAGACAAAATATGACTTCATTATACTTGATACAGCTCCGGGATATGCGTTTGAGGAGCCTTATGAACAGTATGATGAGGCGCTTATAGTAGCGACTCCGGATATGCCATCATGCACATCTGCAATACGCCTTGCAAATACATACACGCAGCAAAAGGTAAAGCATAATCTGATCCTGAACAGGATGAGCAACAGGAAATACGAGTTTAATGTGAGCGAGATAGAGGACATGTACAATGACAGGTTAATAGGGGTAATTCCGGAAGACACCATTGTACCAGAAAGCGTTTCCGCACATATACCTGCATTGCTTGTTAACCCTAATGCCAATTTTTCAAAAGCGATGAGGAATACCGGAAAGCGCTATTCAAGCCGGTCACAGACCCAAGCTGACGAGAGCATTGGCAGCGGAAAAGGCAAGGGAATAATTGGAATTGCCATTTGGCACCTTAAGAGGGTCATAGGGATCTGAGGTCGCGCAGAGCCTTAGGTTCGCCAAATACGATGAATTTATCCCCTACAAGTTCAAACTGGCTTTTTGGATAAACGCTGAACTTTGCAGCATCCATAAAATGTTCAAATTCGGATGCGTACTCTTCTGTTTTTATAAAAACATGGCCTCTGGAGTTTTCTGAGATGACATCTTCCCTAAC
The DNA here is from genome assembly GCA_028866935.1 of Microcaldota archaeon. Taxonomy (GTDB): domain Archaea; phylum Micrarchaeota; class Micrarchaeia; order Micrarchaeales; family CABMGC01; genus JAJZNA01. Next base: position 5,762 of record JAGWHH010000060.1, read on the forward strand.
GGGCCGATCAAATCGCACTACTATAAGGTATGTTGGTATGTCAAGCCATGAGGCACGCTTCATGAATATTCCAGACTGTCCGTTTACATTGAACTCCCTGCGGTGTGAAAGTTCTTCCTTTATTTCATAAATCGCTGCCACATTTCCTGTCTTCTTATTTATCTGCACCAGGTCAAGGTTCTTTGGCAATATGCCGTTATACGCAGTAAGGTTTGGTGCCTCAAAAGGTTCATGCCCATCCAGAAGGCTGTATTTTGCATTTATTATATGAGCAATCCTTATTCTTGCCAACTCTTCTGCGATCTGTCCTGTAACATACCCCAGTAATTCTGATTGGGTATTCTTTTGCGATGTTGGCTTGGTTTTTAACATTTAATCCGTATTTACTATTGATTTCGCAGAGATATAAAATGCGGCCTTACTAAAAGTAGGCGGAGGCAAAATTCGCGGCATTCAGACTCTTTTCGAAAATAAATAACAAAAATGGAGAAGCAAGCTTGAACCCTTTAAGAGTTTTTTGACCAGGACTTTACTAAGGTCTTGGCCAAACTTTTCTTAAAAGTTTATTAGGATTTAGTTGCGGTGAACTCACAGGTCGCCGAAGCTTCCTGCTTACATTCCCGCCCTATCAAAGGCATGTACTATGCCCACCCTAAGTGTCTCGTTTCGGATACGGCTTCGACCTTAGATGCTTTCAGGTCTTATCCGCTTAGCGCGTGGCTACCCGGCAGTGCCATTACGACAACCGGTCCACTAGAGGCGCCGAACTTTCGTTCCTCTCGTATTAAAAAGTTCTTATCCTCTGACACTAACACTTTCAGTAGTTGCTACCGTACTGTCTCGCGACGTACTGAACTCAGCTCATGTAGGTTTTTAATGGACGAGCAGTCCAACCCTTGGAGGCTCCTGCACCCCCAGGATAACCTAAGCCCATATCGGTGTATCAAACGGCTGGGTCGATGTGAACTCTCACCAGCCACGAACCGGTTACCTCTAGAGTAACTTGTCTGACAGCTTGGTGGCCCATTAAAAGGCCATCCAACGTTCGTTAAGTCACTGTTTCCAGTCTGCATAGCACGCTTTTCGCTATACAGTCAGCCCCGCATTTGCCTTTATGCTTAACAGAGGGTTCCCAACCCTCCTAAGCGGAGCATTGATCACTTTCGTTTCCTTATCGAAAGCAACCGCCCAGTCCAACTATCCATCTGCTGTTGTCCAATTTTATTTGTAAGTCGCGTAATAGATACATAGTGGTGTTACATTGTCGCTCCACTGCATCCGAGAATGCAGCTTCGACGCTCCCACTTACGCTGTGAAGTATCCATCACACAACAGCAACAGACTATAGTCAAGTTTCATAGAGACTTCGCTACCCACTGAAAGAACGTGGCATGTACACCACGTAGTAAGTTCACCAGGTCCCGAGTTGGGACAGTGGAACAATCGTTACGCCCTTCATGCAAGTCACCTATTAAGTGACGAGGTATTACGCTACCTAAAGAGAGTCAGAGTTACTCCCGCTCTTTGCTAGGGCTTAGTTCGGTTGAAACCGAGTTTCGCTGACTAGCGGTGAGCAGGCGTCACCCACTGTACTCAGCCTTTCGACTGTGCGGTGAGTTGTGTTTTTGATAAACAGTCGTTGTTCCCTTGATATTGAAATCTGCGTTTACTAAACGCAGACATAGCTTTTACAAAAGATACGCTACTATTTTGCCGATTTCCCTAACCCGGGTTCTCCT
>JAGWHH010000061.1 GCA_028866935.1 Microcaldota archaeon
ATCTAAATGCGATTGGTGAAAAAGTGGTTTAGGTAAGAATATGCCATTTTCCAAACAATCGAAACAACAAATCCCTTCACATTTCAATAATTTGGAATTATGGTGGCTTACATATTTTCATAATGACGCTGATACCAACCTCATTCGAACACATTGACCATTCAAAATGTGTAAGTTTAATATAGGAGATATTGCATACTCTCTATCATGGATGGGAAAGGTCTGAATGACAAGGTAGCCGAACAAATATTGTTGGGCTTATTAGAAAATGAGAAAGATCCACACGTAAGACAGGCAGTTGCTTTTCATGAATATGCATCCGAAGAGGTATTACTAAAGGCTGCCGGAGACCTAGATTATACTGTGAGATTATATGCAATACATAATCCTAATTCTACAGTAAAGGTATTGGAGGCGGCAATGGCCCAACGACAAAACGACACCAAAGCAAAACAAGTGAGTGAAATTGCATCTGCTTTACTGGCTACACGCAGACCGCAAGAAACAACAAGAGATGCAATCAGGGACGTAGAGGCACACACTGTTACAGTAGCTCAAGCATTAAGGGCGCTTAGGAAATTTCCCGTAGTTAGGGGACACTATTCCTTAGAAGAAGCGCATGAAGAGAAACCCCTCATGCATTTCACAAGAGCAGGAAACATTTTCCAGGTCTTGCGTTTTGGTATCCAGAGTAACAATTTTAAAAACAGGGTTAATGCAATTAGAGAAAACAACGACGATGCAGGGGCACTAGCCCCACAAATGTGCGGATTTAGAGTCCGTGGTGGACCAAGTTATCAAGGAAAGGATAGCATTTCTTTGTCGCAATATTCCGAATCGATGTTTTTTAAAACTAAAGAAGTCTTAGTGCTAATAAATCCAGAAATTAAGGTATATGGCACCAATCCAGATGAACGAGATGCTTCAACCGGATACGGACACGGAATAAAAACCAAAATGGTTAGTGGAGGTTTAGAGATAGGAAATCCGACAGCGTATCCTAGCGAAGTGGTTGCTGCAAATATTATCCTTCCATCGGAAATGAGGGCAATAGTCTTAGGTCAAAACACTTCACTACTTTCAGATATGAACGTAGTTGCTAAGGAAATTACGTTACTCTACTTCACACAAAGTGAGAGAGACCACTATGCAAAAGAGGATTTAGTTGCAAATGTCAGATTGATAGCCAAGTTATCTGGCGATGACAAAATTGGCCTAAAAATAGATGCGCTATTGGCTAACCTGGACAATATGGATTATAGGGCAACAGCAGCTTCCATTGTTGCTCTGCAAAAGGAAGCCTTGGCTCAATTTGTTGGGCAAGGCAAGCAACTAACAGAAAAGACACTTAGAGAAACCATATCGACTAGATTTAATGTTGATTTTATTATCCGATAGTACCTCCCTTCTTAAGGCGTAGTCTAGCTTAGGCCTTATCTGGCGAGTAAAATTTCCAACAATGGTTCCCACATATACTTCCTCAGAAGTCAAATCCCAAGTGTAAGCCTCCGGCGAGGATTGCACTCGCGGCCTCGTCCTTACCAAGGACGCGCTCTACTACTGAGCTACAGAGGCAAGCATGACTAAATGAGGATTCATCTTTTTAAGTTTTTGTGTGCATTATTGTTATCATCATAGGAGGAATTATCATGGGCTTACTAATGGATATCGGAATAGCTGTAATTGTAATACTCGCACTAATCATTCTGGCAATAATAGGAATGTACAACGGATTCATACAGAAAAGGAACAGAGTACAGGATGCATGGGCTCAGATAGACGTGCAGCTAAAGAGAAGGTATGACTTGATTCCAAATTTGGTCAACACCGTAAAGGGATACAGGGACTTTGAGAAGAGCACACTCACACAGGTTACCGCACTTAGGGCGCAGCTCGTATCAGGGTCAGTACAGGACAAGGCGCAGGCAAACAACATGCTTAGCCAGACGCTCAAGTCGCTATTTGCAGTATCAGAGAACTATCCAGACCTTAAAGCTTCTGAAAACTTCAAGCAGCTGCAGACAACTCTAGAAGACACAGAAGATAAGATCTCTTTTGTAAGGACATCATACAACGATTACGTTCTTGATTACAATAATGCAATCCAGCAGTTCCCGGGCAACTTTTTCGCCAGCACATTCCACTTTGCAAGGCAGGACTTCTTCCAGGCACCTGATGAGGAGCGCGAACCTGTAAATGTTGACTTCAACGATTCAAGCCCTCCAGCAGCTACAGGTAATCAGAAAGGCGCTGCACCAAAGGCGGCCAGAGCACCAAAGCAGCCTAAGGGAGGAAGCAAAGCAACTCCTCCCCCACCAAGCTGAAAAGATAAAAGGTAGGTAATTAATGGCAAGCTTTTTCGATGAGATAGCCAGAAATAATTTAAAGTCAATACTCCTGATGGTAGTGTTCTCGCTATTCTTTTTCTTTGTAATGTATTTCTTCGTGCAATTCTTCGGCGGTGGCCCAGGATCGCTTTTAATTGGCGCAATAATAATTATCGCTTATGCAGCATTCACCTATTTTGCAGGCTCAAAAGTTGTGCTTGCAGTGTCACGGGCACAGCCTGCTGACAAGAAGCAGTATCCGGTTCTTTATGATGCTGTTGAAGGTCTTGCTGCAGCATCTCAGATTCCTATGCCTGCAGTCTATATAATCAATGATCCAAATCCGAACGCATTTGCAACTGGTAGGGACAAGAAGCATGCATCAGTTGCAGTTACAACTGGGCTCCTTTCAATAATGAACAAGAATGAGCTTCAGGGCGTCATTGCACACGAGATGTCCCACATATACGATAATGATATTCAATTCATGATGCTTGCAATAGTATTCGCAGGCGCAATAGGCCTGCTAGCAGGGGTTGTAAGGAATATGCTATTTTTCGGGTTTGGGGGCAACAACAGGAATGGAAATGGGTATGTACTCATAATTGCACTAATACTAAGCATAATAGCGCCCATCTTTGCACTACTAATTCGTCTTGCAATATCAAGAGGAAGAGAGTACATGGCAGATGCAAACGGAGCAAGAATTACAAGGAGCCCACAATCCCTTGCAAGTGCCCTTACTAAAATAAAAGGCTACGGTGCAAAGCCAAATGCACCTCCAGTGAAGCATGCAAACGAGTTGACTGCTCCATCATACTTCTCGAATCCTCTGAGTGCAAATTCAGTAGTTAACCTATTCTCTACTCATCCACCAATAGACGAGAGAATAAAGAGACTAAAGGCAATGTACTGATTATTTCCCGTGCTGCACTAGACCTATGTTTACAAGTACAGATGCCTGTCCAATGTTGTTCGCGGCGTCGTAAGCATAAACTGTAATAACATACTGAGGCTTTGCCAGCCCATCTGTATTCCAGATGTAAGAATAAGGCGCCGTATTTACAGTTGCATAAATTACATTGCCCACAGCAAATTGTACCTTCTTAATCTTCAATACGTCAGTCACGTTTGCAAGTATGGTCACATTTCCGTTCACTGTAGAAATATTTTTTGGTGACACTATATTAACTACCGGAGGAACATTGCTATAAGGGATTGATGTTGAGGTTTTGAGGGTGGTTGTTTGCGTAGAAGCAAGAGTGCTTGAAGTGGCTTTCGAGGTACTTGAGATTGTTGTCTCATGAAAAATATTTACTGCCTGAGGAAGAGAGCTTCTAACTGCAAAAATGAGTATAATAACTACTACCATTCCAAGTATTGCAATTATTCCTCTGCTCAGCATCATAGCTATTTATTGCAATATGCTCTTTAACGTTTTGATAAAATTGCAGGGGGTGAGATTTGAACTCACGAAGGCGCTAAGCCACAGGATCTTAAGTCCTGCGCGTTTTTCTGTGGCCAGTTAAAGCCAGACCAGGCTCTGCCACCCCTGCGTAAGTCTATATTCTCCTGCTAAGGTTAAAAAGAATACACAGTCTACGCGTACATCGATGGGCCTGTTGCTTCCGCAGCCTTGTTGTAGTGCTCAGGGCTTTCCTTCATCTTCTTGAGCATGTCCCTGATCTTAGACTCAACTGCCTTTGCCTCTTCGTCAAGGTCCTTAAGATCAATGTCTATGTCTATTATCTTATTGAGCCCGGTTATTGCTATCTCCGCATACTTCGGATCCATTATCTGCGGATTGACTTCAACAAGTATGTTCATTGAAACAACATTGTACTGGAAGGCGTTGATCATCAGCACAGCTCCGACTCCAGCAACTACGCCTGCCTCTATTGGCTTAAGCCCGCCCTTTGCGGCTTTTTTCATTACGCCCTGATCCGGAGACGTCACGAATACTGTCTCAGACGGCTTCTGGGAAGCCATCCCGCTTATTGATATCACTCTTGATATGCCATTCTTCCTAATGAATGCGAGAAGTTCCCTCGATAAAAGATACACTGATGTTGAAGGTATGACGAATTCTGACAAAGCAACGATAAGCTTGAACTTCTTGTCCATATATAACCTTGCCGGGAAGACCGGCGTACCGGAATGTATTGCAGCAATAGGCGGAAATGCATCACTGTCTATATATCCGATGTATTCCATCTTCAGCTTCTCGACCATGTAGCTTCCTGCCATCGGTCCCACAAGCCCAATGCCAGGGAATGCATCTATAAGTGTGTATCCTTTCAGGTCGTATGTCTTGAACAATTTTATTTCAATCACGTAATCGCCAATCAAATACACTATATTCCAAAGGTATTTAAAAGGGAGCTTCCAAAAAAGCGAGCAGACGATTATATTTTACTCTCGGATGCTCGACGATGAATATAAAAAGATATGCATCCCATTATTATCGTGATTAAAGGGCAGAAAGAGTCGGAGAAGAAAAAGTACGCAGAGAAGACGGCTATCTTTATTATTTAGGTAAAGATGGATTCGTCTGGAAGACACCTATGAAGAACAACCCAAGAGGGAGGAAGGCAAAGGTCACGAACGAGAGAGTTCAAAGACAAGAAGGGTTCTTGTACTTCATAGACAAAAGCGGGTATGTAGCAAGGACAAAGATGAATAGGAGAGGAAGGATGTCAAGGAGGAGATAATCCTTCTTCATTCTTAATTTCTTTTCTTTTTCTTTTTTATTTTTAATTTAAATTTATGCAGCCCTTAGAAGCAAGCTTAGGGTTTCTAATCTGCCCAGATCCCCAATATCTGTTAGGCACAAATTTCTTACTGCTTCAAGCGGATCGGACTTTGCAAACATCTGCGCAGTTTTTGCTCTGTCTCCTCCATTTATCAAAAAAGCCAGACATGCGAAGTTGTGCCCATCAATATAAGGGTCTCTCTTATCCACGCTACCCATCCCAAGAATCTCATCACTTAATATTCCCAGCCTCCTGAATTTATCCGCCGCTATAAACCTCTTCAGAGTATCAGCAATTTCATCTTCAGTCATAAGTTTATCATTATAATAATATTTTTGCCTTTGACCAAATGATCTTTCAAAGAATATCGCCCCACCTTCGGTGTAAGAAATCTGGAAATTGGTTTGCATATTGAGGTTCCCGTTAAGATACTGTATATGATGGAAGAACTCGTGAGACATTACAACGCTATTTACCGCTCTAATCCTTATACTAAATGCACCATTGTTGTACGATCCGTCGTAACATGTCTCAATTTTATCTGAAGTGTTATGAACTACAAATATCCCAGGTACTTTATGCGGCTCTATACCAACGCCCAAATCGTCAGCTTGCCTTAGGCAACTTAGCATCGCCAAAGTAATGGCCCCCCTTACCCTAGTTTTTTCGTCCGCAGTAACAAGGCCGTGTTCAAAAAGTGCCTTTGACTCAAGCGTCTTTGCAAGTCTCTGCTCATAAGTGCTCCTGTCCACGAATATCTGTTTCATAATTAATATATCGGTTTTCTGATATTTAAATCAACTGACTTCTACCAATTATTTAGAAAAATATGTTATTTTGTCACATAATTACTTTAGGCAGCTAGGAAAAGCAAAAGAAAGTTAGGTATTTAAACCTTCTTGAATAAATGATTCTGGTGCAATTATGGCCGGCATGAGCTTGTAAAGGGCTTATGTTTAGAGAGCGGTTTTTCTGCTTGATGATAACATATCCGATAGCTTAGGCTATCCCACCCTTACTTGCGCTGGTTATAACACTTATGAGATTGCATGTATTGCAATTGATTTGAAGAGAAGCGAGCTTGAATAATTTTTTAAGCCACCTAGTGGATGGCTTGGCTCTGGTAGCGACGAAGGGCGTGGCAAGCTGCGATAAGCCCAAGGTAGGCGCATGTCAGCCTTTGAACTTGGGATTCCCGAAATGTACACTATGAATAGTGGTGTGAGCGCACGCGTGGAATTGAAATATCTTAGTACACGCAGGAAAAGAAAGAGTATCGATTCCGTTAGTAAAACGATTGAAACCGGAAGAGGGCAGACCGAATCGCTGATTGCGAAATTAGCGAGATGTGGGCTATGTATGAACTCATTGTACCTGTCAAACGTTCTGGAAAGAACGGCCATAGAGAGTGACAGCCTCGTAGATTAAGTACAGTGAGTCTTGTAGCGATTGAGTAATTCGGCTTTGTTATGTCGAATGAATACGGGGTATTAAACCCCAACCCTAAATATTGACCAGAGACCGATAGCGAACAAGTAGCGCGAGCGAAAGCTGAAAAGAACCCATATGTATGGGATTGAAATAGATCTGAAACTAGGTGGTTACGAGAAGGTAAGGTGTGAAAGGAATGAAAGCCCCAGAAGGAATGTCAGAAATGGCAGGACGACGGGGCAGGACTAATATCTTATCATTCTTCTCGAAGCAAGAGCCAGGGAGTGTGTTGTAGTGGCAAGCTTAAATGCGAAGTGAAAGCGATGGCGCGCAAGCAATGAGGCGCCGGGCATGAAATATGCCTCCAGTCACTATGATCCGACTCGAAGCCAATGTGATCTACTCGCGGCCAGGACGAAGCCAGCTTTACAGTTGGTGGAGGTCCGCAACCTGTCATGGCATGTCCTGTTGGGTGAGCTGCGGGTAGGGGCGATAGACCACTCGAACTTGGCAATAGCGAGTCCCCTCCGAAGTATCTTTAGGATAGCCTCGGGCGAGCTTGAACGTGAGGTAGAGCGACCGATTAGAAGGTATTGTTGCGAAAGCGACAGCCTTCCCGTCAAACTCCGAATGCACGTTCTGCGTAGACCCCGAGAGTCGGCGACGTTGGGTAAGCTAGCGTCGCGATGCTGTATAGACAGTATCCGAGGTTAAGGTCCCTAAATCCTAGTTAAGTGTATCAAAGGGCGGTTTTGTCTTAGACAGTCGGGAGGTAGGCTCAGAAGCAGCCACCCTTTAAAAAACGCGTCATAGCGTACCGATTGAGACAATTCTCCCCGAAGATGGACGGGGCTAAACTAGGTACCGAAACCCCGGCACTATTAAATAGTGGGTAGGAGGGCGTGCTGCACGGCTAGAAGTGTATCCTTGCGGATGCATGGACTGTGCAGTAGCGAAAATCCT
>JAGWHH010000062.1 GCA_028866935.1 Microcaldota archaeon
TTCAACAGGTCGAATGGTCTTTCCTGAGTCATCAATACACCAAAATACGCTATATACTCAATAAGCAAAGTATTAAAATCTGCACTTTTGCCCCGAACAGATAAAATTAGCTTTAGTCCTTGGGCTTTACCTTTGCAAGGTCCTCCTTCTTTATTGCAAGGTGTACAGAACCTGTACCTATTGGTATCTGCTTGCCTACCAGGATGTTCTCTGTAACTCCGTTCATTGTGTCTATCTCTCCAAATGCAGCTGCGTGTATAAGGTGCTTTAGCGTCTCTTCGTAAGCAGCCCTTGCGAATACAGACTTCTTTTCGCCGCTCAGCCCGTGCCTGCCGACTCCCTTTATGTTGCCGCTTGCTGTCATTGCGTCGGCTATGATATTCAGGTGCCTGTCCTGGACAGAGATCTTCTGCTCCTTCAGTGTCTTCTTTAGCTCATTGGCAAGCGAATTGCGCGCTGCCTCTATGCCGAATAAGCGGTATATTGCGAATATGTCATTTGTTGTAGTTCTTGACTTGTCAACGCCCTCCACCTGCATTATGCCCTCTATGTTGCTTCCTGCAGATACAAGATAAAATTCTCCAGTCTTTTCATCTCTCCTTATCGTTCCCTTTCCAGCGCCCTCAACACCGCTTACAAGCATCTTCATTATCTTTATTGAAGTTGCCCTTATGCTCTTGAGGTTCCTTGTGTGCATGTTTACTATTACGCTGTTAGCCGCGTCAGCCTTTGCCTCAAGATCAAATTCCTTTGCTATCTTAGAAGCAATCTGCTTTGAAGTAAGCCCTTCTGACTGAAGCTCCTGCAGATCAAGTGTTACCTTTATCTTGCCCTTTGAGAAGTTTTCAAGTATCCTCTTTGCAACGCTGTCCATCCTTACCTCGTTTATCTTCTTGAGCATATCCTCTGCCTTTTCAAAGTTCTTGTTGTTCTTGTCGTCAAGATAGATGAATGTTATAGGCGTTGACGGCTTCTTCTTCGCGTCCACAAGCTCGATTATCCTTGGCAGTCCTGATGTTGAGATTGTAGATTCGATTCCTGCAAGGTGAAATGACCTTAGGATCATCTGTGTTCCAGGCTCTCCCACAGACTGCGCCGCAATTATCCCTACCGGGTCACCGTACTCAACAAGATACTTTGTGTTTTTGTGCTCCTTTGCCATAACTATCATTCCTTAGCTTCTTCAGCTTCCATCTTTGCAAACTGAACATCAACGGGGCTTATCTTGTCCCCCCCGTATATTGTCTCGATAAGGTTGTTGTTCGTGTCCCTTACGCTGTAATCCTCACTTACGCAGTAATCCTGCAGTGCGTTTGAAAGCCTTCTGTAAAGATATCCAGACCTTGCGGTAAGAAGCGCCTTGTATACCTCCGAGCTCCTTGACCCTACTGCGTGCATGAACAGGTCGGTAGGCGCAAGTCCTGAGTAATACGATGTTGCTACGAATCCTCTCGCTCCAGGCCTTACGTCTCCAGGCGCAATGTGCGGCAGCACCCTGTTGCTGTAGTATCCTCTCTTTATCCTTCCTCCGCTAAGCGTTGCCTGCTGCCCGAGGAACATTGTCATCTGTTCTATGTTAAGTATGCTTCCTCTTGACCCGGAACGTGCCATCTCTACTGCTGAGTTGTCGCTTGTCTCGTACTTAAGTAGCGTCTCTCCTGCCTTGTCCCTTACAAGGTTGAGCTCTGCAATGAGCATCCTTTCAAGCGACTGCCTGAGGGTGTATCCGATTAGAGGCTCAAGCTTTCTTGTCTTGTAATCGTCAATAAGCTTGTTGATCTTTCCGAACGTTTCATGCAGTAGCTTCTCTCTTTCCTCTTCAAGCCTCTTGCTTGTGGTGTACTCCTTTACCCCTACTGTCACTCCCATCATCGTAACGTATGCGTCTGCAATCTTTGATGAAATGAATATGAACTGCTTAAGCACTTCTGCTCCGAAGTCCTTTCCTATCTTGATCATGAGCCTGTTATCTCCCCTTCCGTAGGTGTCCTTGGTTACAACTCCCTCAACCAGCTTGCCGCCCTTTATCACAAATGGCGCCCTCCCTGACTTTCCTTCGAAGTTAAGCTCCTTGGTGAGTATTGCAGAGAAGATGTCCTTGCCCTTGAACTTCCCATCCTTTGTTGCCTTTGGAAGTTCATAGATTCCTGCAATAGAAAGAAGGTATGTTGCCTCATCCATGGTCAGGTAAGTGTCATCCTTTGTCAAAAGGTACATTCCCGTGATTCCGTCCTCATTGTTTGTTATTATTGCCTCTCCATCCCTAGGCGAAAATACCTGGTACTGCGGGCTCATCAGGTACCTTGCCTCTGCCTGAGCCTCAAGGCTCTGGGGAACGTGAAGGTTCATTTCGTCTCCGTCGAAGTCTGCGTTGTAAGGGGGCGTCACACAGTAGTTCATCCTGAACGTCTTTCCCGGAAGCACTTTTACCTTGTGTGACATTATCGATACGCGGTGAAGCGAAGGCTGTCTGTTGAATAGCGTTATGTCCCCATCGATAAGCTGCCTTTCAAGTATGTCTCCGACTTGGAGCTCTTTTATGAGCTCCTGACGGTTAGCGTCAATAACTCTCTTTCTCTTTCCATCCTTGCTGATAACATTGATTACCATGGGATACTCAGAGCGGCCAAGCAGCTCCTTTGCCTTCTCTATGTTCCATGACGTTACATAGAAAGGTATGGTGAGTTTCGAAGCGATATCGTAAGGGACTCCTACCTCGTCAATGTTTATGTTGGGGTCTACGCTGATTACAGTTCTTGCAGAATAGTTTACTCTCTTTCCGCTCAGGTTGTACCTGAATCTTCCCTCCTTGCCCTTAAGCCTCTGTGCGAGTGTCTTAAGCGCCCTGCCGCTCCTGTGTCTTGCAGGTGGTATGCTTGCTGTCTCATTGTTGAAATATGTAGTTACGTGATACTGCAGCAGCTCCCAAAGGTCATCGATTATGATCTGCGGCGCCCCTGCGTTCAGGTTCTGCTCAAGCCTTAGGTTTATTCTCATTACGTCTACAAGCTTGTGTGTAAGGTCGTCTTCGCTCCTCTCTCCGCTTTCTAGCGTTATTGAGGGACGCACGTTTACCGGAGGAACAAGAAGCACGCTTAGTATAAGCCATTCAGGACGGCTTGTAGCTCCCTCTATTCCCAGTATCTGAAGGTCCTCATTGCTTATCTTTGAAAGAAGGTCACGGATCTCATCAGGCTTAAGCTTGTAATCGTCAACATAGAAGTAAGTGGGGGCCGAGAACTTGAGCTTGCCCTTTGCAGTGCCGCACCTCTCGCACTTCCTCATGTTCTTAAGCTTCTTAAGGATTGAAGCGGAACCGCGCTCATAAACTTCGCCTGCAGCGCTTTCATCTATTGCCTCTTCTTCAACATCAACTATCTCCTTCATCTTTCCCGCAATCTGCGATATGTGCTCGTCGCTGAGAAGTATGCGGTGGCAGTTTCTGCACGTTGACTGAAGCATCATGTAAATGACTTTTGCAAATTCTGAGTGGATTACGGGTCGCACCAGTTCAATGCGTCCAAAGTGTCCAGGGCATGACTTTGCTCTAGCTCCGCATGTTTTGCATACAAGGCCCGGGTCGATTACCCCAAGGCGCTGGTCAAGAAGGCCGCCCTCTATCGGATAGCCATCCTCATTGTAAGTGTCAGGTACTGTAAGCTTGACTACGCTAAGCTTCTTGGCGTCGTCCAAGCTCAAAATCCCAAATCTTATATAGTCAATTACTTCAGTTTGCATAATCATTCACTCAATCTTATGCTAGGCATTATGTGCAGTGACCTGATCTCGTCAAGCAGCACCTTGAACGCATAGCTTATCTCCACTTCCATAAAGTCGCTGCCCTTGTCAAGTGGGCAGATCATCATCTTCTTTATATGATCATAATATCCAATCGAGCCGCACTCCTTGCAGATAAGCACTTCTGCCTTGTCGCTCTGGTCAAGGAGCCTTTCCTTCAAGAGAAGGCTTGCACCATAGCCTATAAGCGCGTCACGTTCCATCTCTCCGAATCTGAGCGCTCCCTGCCTTGCCTTTCCTTCAGTTGGCTGATGGGTAAGGATCTGAACCTTTCCTCTGCTCCTTACCTGTATCTTGTTGCTTACCATGTGGTAAAGACGGTTGTAATAAACTACGCCGTTGAATACTGCAGCCTTGAATGGCAGTCCAGTAATTCCATCATAAAGCCTCTCGTTTCCGAACTTTTCGAATCCCTTTGCCTCAAGCTCCTTTCCATAGTAATCTATACGGTCAGTGCCTTTTTCAGTGAATGCGCTGCCATCAACTATTGTTCCTGCAGCAGATCCTGCCTTTCCGCCAAGCATCTCTAGCAGGTGTCCGAATGTAAGTCTTGTAGGTATTGAGTGCGGGTTAAGAAGCAGGTCCGGAACGATTCCATCAGCTGTGAACGGCATGTCTTCAGGTGGCACTATCAATGCAACTACTCCCTTCTGTCCGTGCCTGCTTGCGAACTTGTCTCCGTTTTCCGGCACCTTCAAACTCCTTATCCTTACCTTTACTATCTTTGTTGCTCCTGTAGACTCAGTAAATACGACGCTGTCAACAACTCCGCTCTCCCCGGTCTTGAGAATCACCGAGTCATCTCTCATCTTCTCCTCAAGGCCTCCTGCACCGATGTTCTCTTCAAGGAATCTGGGCGGCGCGACCTTGCCTATAAGCGCATCACCTTCAACCACGTTCATCTCGGGCTCAATTATTCCATCATCGCTTAGCTTTGCATAAACGTGCTCACCCATGTATCCGTCTGCTGTTGGCGGTGGAACTTTGAACTTGTCCCTTTGTCCTCCCGGATACCTCCTCTCTTCGTCAGCATAAGTCTTGTAGAACATTGATCTTCCAAGGCCCCTGTCAACTGCAGCTCTGTTGAGCACTATGGCGTCTGCCATGTTGTATCCGTAGTAAGTAGATAGAGCGACCACGAAGTTCTGTCCGCTTGGGTGGTTCTTCAGGCTTACGCTGTCATATGCAACTGTGGTTACTATTGGCTTTTGCGGATAGAATAGGATGTATGCACGTGAATCAAAACGCTGGTTGAAGTTTGTTGCGTAAAGTCCTTCAGCCTGCTTTGTGAAGTTAGCAAGCATTGCGTGCCTTGCAAGGCTGTTGTGTTCTGGATAAGGCGAAGTGTTTATGGTGAATCCGAAAATTGATGCAAGGTCTACTTCAAGGTGCGTGGTCTTATCCGTTATGTCCTCTTCCTTGAATGCCACGAGCGCGTTTTCCTCCTCTTCAGCGTCAAGGTATTCTATAATTCCGTTCCTGAGCATGTAGTTGAAATTGACCTCTTTCGTCTTGAGTTTCTCTATAAGGTCCTTTGTGAGCTTTGGCTGCTTGTTTTCAATTATGATATATGGCTTCCTTATTCTGCCTCTGTCTGTGTTTATGTTCACTGCGCCGAGCTTCTGTGCATATCCAACATTGACTTCCCCAGAAACAATTCCCTTGCGCCTTGCGACTCTGACTTCGTTTACAAATTCCAGCGGATTCTCTACAGTGCCTAGCATTCTTCCATTGATGTATACATATGCCTTTCCGTTTTTGTTTGCCATAAATATCACAATGCGTCTATCTTGCTAAGTTCCTTTATCTTCTGCTCTGCAGATGACTCGTCAGCTCCTACGGTTATCTTTGACATAAGCGCAAGGTACTTGGTCAGCCCTACCTCCTGACCTTCCGGGGTCTCAGAAGGACATATCTTGCCCCACTGTGTTCCATGAACGTCTCTTGCCTTGAAGTGCGGGTGCTTCTTTGCCAATGGCGACTTTACCCTTCTCAAATGGGTATAAGTACTAACCAAGTTTGTTCTGTCAAGTACCTGGGATACCCCTGTCTGGCCTGCAACCCATGTTCCTGTGCCCATAGCGTATGCAATACGCTCAGTTATTGTGTCAGGATTAATTATCGATTGAATGCTCAGCTTCCTTCCCCTTGCGCTTGTCCTCTCTATCTGGTACTTCACTTCCTTTACAAAGAATCTGAATGCGTAAGCAAAGAGTTCCTCCATCAGGTCTCCTGCGAACTTTACCCTCTTGTTTCCATAATGGTCCTTGTCATCCTCCTTTGCCATGCGGTTTGCTATTACAGTTGCCTTTCTGGCCATCTGGATAAGGTACCTTGCCTTCTCCATCCTGTTTTCTGGCTTCTCGCCAATGTGAGGAAGCAGATAGTTGTCTATCTGCGTCTCGGCACGCTTCTGCTGGTACTCCTTTGCCTGCCCTGGCGCCGAGAACTTACCGAGCTCTATAAGTGCCTCGCTTGATGTTATGTCCTTCTGCTCGTTAAGCTCGACATTAAGCATCACGTCGTTCTTGAACATAAGCATATCTTCTGCGTATTCAGATATGTTTGCCTGCTTCATTCCAAGTGCCTTAAGCAGCAGTATGAAGTTCAAGCTCTTTGGTATTGTTGGGAAGTCTACTGTGTAGGCGCCTGTCTGCGCCCTTGTAACAACGCACCTCGCCCTGAACCCAGGCGCAGTTGAGAATACAACGCTTGTGACCTTGTCCCCGCCCTTCTTCCTTGTGGTTATTATGCGGTTTGCTGCAACGTCTTCAAGCCCGATCAGAACTCTTTCAACGCCTTTTATTATGAAATATCCGCCTGGATCATCAACGTCTTCGCCATTCTCCACCATCTGGTTCTTTGGAACTGTCTTCATGTAGCAAAGGTTTGACCTTACCATTATCGGAAGCTCTCCCACAAAGACCTCTCCGAATGATGCAGACTTCTCTATACCCCTGATTATAGGAACTACCTCTATGAATATAGGCGCTGAATATGTAAGATTCCTGAGCCTTGTCTCATTTGGCATTATTGGCCTTCTTGAGCCGTCTGCCTCTATGACCGAAGCCTTTTCTAGCCTTACCTTTCCAAGCTTGAGCGCAAATCCCTCAACGCTAGGCTCAATTATACCCTGCCTGTTTACAACGTTTTGGAGTCCACTATCAAGGAACCTGTTAAAGCTCTCAATCTGGTGCAAAACCAGTGAATTTGATTCAAGATAAGATCTTAGAAGTTCATTTGACATAAAATCAACCCTCAACTACGCGCCTATAATAATCATTATCTATCTTTCCATCCTTTCTTGAAATGCGTATAACCTGTCCAGCCTTTGCCTCAAGCTTTACTGCCTGGGGATCAGTATCAAGTATTCTAGGAAGGTTCTCGAGCTCTATTCCAAGGCGCTTGAGGAGCTCACTAACCTCCTTCTCATTCATGAGTTCGTGCACTGGTACTAGTTCATGGTCACTTTTCGATGGCAA
>JAGWHH010000063.1 GCA_028866935.1 Microcaldota archaeon
CAGGAGAAACCGACGACATTAAAGAGAGAGAAACCCCAAAAATTAGATTAGAGGAGAAGATTAATAATTTGTCAAGTCCCTAGCTAGCTTTGTAGGGAGTTGACAGCCACACGGTGCAGCCATAATCAGGCCTTCTCGTAAAATAGCTGAATGAGGGCGATTGGCGTATGTATCATTTTTGCAAGCGCTAGCCTAAGCAGTATTACCACTGTGCCACGTACGCCGTATTTGTTGAGAAGGTATGTCCTGTGCATAGCTTTGAATAGGAGCATCCTGGCTTTCTTTGGAAAGTCTGTGGTAGATTTGACCGCTACCAGCGCCAGGAAGAGCGCTATCACTATTGCAACCACAAGGAAATCCAGGTAATCGCTGAGCATAAGAAGCGACCCTGAATGGTCAACATTTTTTATCACAAGATAGGTGGATGCTGCAATGAGTATATCTGAACCTACGGATGCGTAGGCTATCTTCTCCATGAGCTCCTTCATCCTCTTCATCCTATGATAAGAGTTATAGTACACACAATCCCTGGTCGCTTAGTATAGTTAGTCAACAAATAGGTTTAAAAAGGCTCAAAATTTTGTGTGCTACTGGAAGTTTTGATGCGCAGCTGCGCAAGCAGACGCAAAAAATGAGCGATGCAGACGGATTTTTAGCTTTTAAATATGCATTTATCAAGGAGTAAATTTTGTCTGAAAATTCTGATTTTTGATACTGCTTTAAAATGTTTGCGTGTGATTATATTGCTTATCTGTGGGAAGGGCATCTGATTGGCTAAAACTCATTCAACTAGGAGTTCGGTGGATAAGCAGGATAATCTAGGCCGCAAAATACTGACAGTATTGGCAGTCTTGGCAGTATATTTTATTGCCGGAAAGATAGGCCTGTCGCTTGCTTTCATAAATTCTAGTGCAACTGCATTCTGGCCGCCTACAGGAATAGCGATTGCTGTGCTGCTTATACTGGGGGTTAGATACTGGCCGGTTATTGCGCTTGGGGCATTTCTGGTCAATTACAGCACTACCGGGATTATTATTACGTCAATACCGATAGGGTTGGGAAATGCGCTTGAGGCATTTGCGGCTGCATACCTGACAAAGAGATTTGCTGGCGGGCTTGATGCATTTTATACGTGGCAGAACGCGCTAAAGTTTGTAATTTTTGGTGCATTGTTCGCAACAATGCTCAGTGCGACAGTAGGCGTCACAACACTACTCTTTGGAAACCTTACAACCATGCCTGCTTATTCGGCAACGTGGTTCACGTGGTGGCTTGGAGATCTGACTGGGGCGCTAATATTTACGCCGGCTATAATTCTGCTTTACAATAACTTCAAATTTGACATGCACAAAAACATTTTAGAAAAGGCTGCAGTAGCTGCATTAAGCATTCTCATCCCGGGCGTGGTGTTTGTAGGTTCGAATTCCGTATATTACCCAATAAGCTATCTGGTATGGATTCCGGTGGGCATGGCAGTCTTCCGTTATTCGCAGAGGGAGACGGCCTTGGCAGTTGCAGCAATATCAATAATTGCAGTTCTTGGCACTTTGATTGGACGCGGTCCGTTCTATATGGTGGGATCGCCAAATGAGTCGCTGCTTCTAGTGCAGACATTTGTGGCCACGATCTCTGTGTTTGGAATAGCATCATCTGCCGCAGTAAAGGGCGAGGAAAGGACAAGGAACGAGCTCATCACGGAGAGGAATCTGCTTGACATGCAGGTACGCTACAGGACTGCAGCGATACTTGAAAGCCATGGAAAACTGGACATGGTCTTCGGTGCATCAGGTATGGGCTTTATGGACTATGACCTGAATCATGACATGGGAATAAGGAATGTCACACATGATCAGATATACGGCCATGAGTCGCTGCTGCCAAACTGGAACATGGACGTATTTTATGACCACGTACTTCCTGCTGACGTAAAAATGGTGCGCAAAAGCTACAAGGACGCATTGAAGAGCGGTGACTTAAGCTTTAGCTGCAGGATAAAATGGCCTGACAAATCAGTACACTGGATAGAAGTTAAGGGGCACGTATTTTACGATGAAAAACGCAGGCCATTCAGAGTACTAAGCACAGTAGTTGATATAACAGACCAGAAGAGCAATGTCTCATAAAATTTCAAAGACCGCATCTCCTTCTTGTGCTGGGCAATTACCGCTTTGGTATCAAGGTCCCTGATTGGCATATTTGCCCGGTTTTCGGTTAGCCAGGTGGATGCGGATATTAAATATTATGGAAAAACCATGTACAATGAGGCGTGATATTATGCAATTCGATATACCTGAACCTAAGAATGACAATGGTTACCTTGACAGAATGGCTCATGCGGTGTTTGAATCTGGACTTAGCTGGAAGATGGTGGAGAACAAGTGGCCCAACTTCAAGAAGGCATTCCACAACTTTGAAATAGGCAAGGTGGCGAGGATGGATGATGAAACTGTAAAGGAGCTGCTTCAAAATCCCGGGATAGTGAGGAGCGAAGGCAAGATAAGGGCAATGATATACAACGCAAATGAGTTCCAAAAAGTCAAGAAGGAATTTGGATCTTTCAAAAAGTACATGGACTCATTTAAATCTTACAATTCTTTGATGAAAGACATGCAGGAGAGGTTTAAGTTCCTTGGCCCTTCAAACAGCAGAAGTTTCCTTTGGCTTGCTGGAGTCAAGCTCAGGCCTGAACCAGACGAAATTGCATGGCTCACCAAGATGACTGAGAAGAAATAGGCACGGGGAGGCGCGCTTGGCGCAGGGGTTAAGCAGCTTTAATAATTTTTCACATGAAAATTAGTTGTTAGTATGGATTTGGGACGGGTTGTTTTGGCTGCAGGCCTGCTGATACTGGTAGGTTTGCTTGTTGAGATAGCCGTAACATTAGGCACTGAAAGCGGGAACCAGTCCACAACGGCAATATCGCAGCACAAAGCCTTAAGCACAGTTTCTACTATTATTTATACCACTTCTAAGCCTACGACCACAGTGAAGCCCACAGACATTAATGCCACCGTAGTAAGCAACTCATCCGAACCGTTCACAGTAAGAATTGCATATGCAATCAGTGTAGGAAGCTATCTTGTTAACGAGTCTGGATTTGCCCTTTATCTGACTTCGCAGGATGCGCCATATAGCGCAAGAAGCTCGTGCTACGGTCAGTGTTCATACTACTGGAAGCCGTTCTATGTGTCTTATCTTAACGTTCAGCCAAAGCTAGCTATGCAAAAGTTCGGAGTCATTACAAGGACAGATGGGACAAAGCAGCTTACGTATGATGGATATCCGCTTTACCACTACAGCATGGACACGTCTGGAGGGCAGCTTAACGGCAATGGCGTTGCAGGATTCTGGAACGCTGTTACATACCCAAACATCACCACTTAACCATCCTAAAACCTAAAAGCAACCTGTTTTGATGCGAATGACCAGATCCCTGAGAGAAATATCATGGATAACCGAACCTGTCTCAAGGCCTTTAAACTTTGGTTTATTAAAGTTCGTGGAGAATTAACTAATGAGGATTATGAAGGCATTGGTAGTGTTTGATTCGAATTTTGGGAATACCAGGCTAATCGCAGAGAACATCGTAAAGCAGCTTGGCAAAGGCACTGAATTAGTTTCAGCACAGGGCTTTAAGAATTCAAACCTAACTGGAGTAAAGTTGCTGGTTGTGGGAAGCCCTATCAATGAATGGAATCCAACGGAGCATACCAAGAAGTTTCTATCACTCTTGAAGAAAGGCCAGCTAAAGGGCATTAAGGCAGCAGCATTTGACACTAGGGTAAGATTATTCGGTGGAAACGCTGCAAAGAAGATAGCTGAGGCATTACAAAATGCTGGAGCGGAGATAATAGTAGCCCCACAAGGATTTTATGTAACAGGAGAGGACGGCCCTTTGGCAGATGGGGAAATAGATAGATCAAGTGGTTGGGTAAAGCAGATAAAGAAGGCATTTAAGGGTTTGCCTACTGATTAGCTCGTTTTGAAAAAACAGCGGCCTTTTATAACCGTAAACGGGATTGTATTATGCAGAGTCTAAAACGAGAGGCAGGCCTCTTTCAGTTAGTAGCTTATGGGATGGGGAATATAGTAGGAGCAGGCATATACGTTCTCATTGGCGCGGCATCTGGCCTTGCGGGCAATGCAGTATGGCTCTCGTTTGTCCTGGCGGCTATAGTTGCGCTTTTTACTGGCTTGTCTTATGCTGAACTCGGCTCAGTATACCCCAAAGCGGCATCGGAATACACTTTTATAGGAAAGGCATATGGTAGAAGGCCACTATCATTCATAATTGAATGGACAATGCTGATGACAGAAATTGTGGCTGCTAGTACTGTATCGTTAGGTTTTGCAAGCTATTTCCACAGCATTACTGGATTGCCAATAGTCCTTATTGCGGCAGCTGTTCTGATAGCCCTTAGCGCAATAACCCTAACCGGAATAAAAAGTTCACTAAGAATAAATACAATACTAAGCATTGTTGCGCTTGCTGGATTGATTGTGGTAATAAGCGGCGGGTTTGTAAAATTTGGATCGGTAGATTACACCAATTCTCCAAATGGCATGTCAGGAATAGTAGCAGCTTCGGTACTTGTCTTCTTTGCGTTCATAGGGTTTGACAACATAACAAACCTTTCAGAGGAGACCAGGAATCCGCAGAAACTGATCCCTAGAGGCCTTCTGATCTCGCTGCTTCTATCGATGATACTTTATATTCTTGTAGGACTTGCAGTAGTTAGCCTCGTTCCGTGGCAGCAACTTTCAACTTCGCCGGCGCCTCTCGCACTTGCGGCGTCTATGGCATTTGGGCAGCCTGCATTCCTATTATTGGCCGTAGTTGCGCTCCTAACAACATTCAATACTGCCCTTGTTCTCCTCATAGTAGGCTCGAGGATAATTTATGGCATGTCTAGGGCAGGTGCGCTTCCGAGCGCATTTGGAAGCCTGAATAAAGCGAGCGCACCGTATGCAGCTTCAATTCTGGTTTTACTAATCGCATTGGGATTTCTATCACTGGGCAGCATAGGGATTGTGGCTAAAGTAACAAGTTTTGGTTCTTTGTTGGTGTTTGCAGCAATAAACATATCTCTTTTGCATCTGAGAAGAACTGCCCCGCATTTGAAAAGGCCATTCAAGGCACCGCTGAGTGTAGGCTGGATATCCATAACTGCGGTTTTGGGAGTGGTGTCATGTCTTGCCCTTCTTTCCCAATTTGATATTGTAAGTGCATTACTTGGATTGGCTCTGCCGATATCCGGAATAATAATCTACTCGTTCACTGACAAAAAGAATTTGTTAAAGGTTGACAAAAATCTTCATCAGACCCATGAATAACAGAACTTTTACGAATTTTGCTGTGGGCGCTGCGCAATATGCAGAAAGGACGAGTGCATTATAGTAATTAAGGTAGCAGAATAGATTGCTACCAGTCCCTGAACTCTGTCTGGTGGGCGTGCATTATGCCTTTGACTATCGACTGCGTCTTGTAGATATGAAGATGGATATTCTTTGAGCCTTCATCTTCATTTATTACAATAAGGAACTTTTTGCAGGCAGGGCATATTACATCTATATTCTCGACTACCGTATCGTAGTAGTAATATAGCTTGGGATTATTGCATACTGGGCAGGAATTTACAATCTTATAATACTGCTCAGGAACGAGTTGATTTGGCATGCTGATCTATGGTCAAGCCGGTGGTCTTGCCATACTATTAGCACACTCAGGAATATAACCTTAATCATGACTTTTGGCGGATGAGAATTAAGAGGATAGGCAACAGGCACTTTAAGAATGGGTAGAAATTAGCATTCTATCATGCAAATGCAGTTTAATCATAAATTAGATCTATGCAAAAGTACAGGCGACTGGAAGTCTAATTGCATAGGCACTGCGTTATAATTGGTTGGCTTAAAGAGAAATGAGGAGTTTGTTGGCTTATATACGCCACGTATTTCCTTAAGACAATTGAGAATGTTAGATTAACCAATTGTTGGATGCGTAGCCACATCGCAGTGCCATAGGCCTGAAAGAGGCGTGAGCCTTGTTCCGCATATGGCAGTAGTAACTTCAGTGGAGCCATTGTTGGTAAATTGTGAGCAGTTTTACTATTTGCCAACTTAAAGATGCACGTAGCTCGGCCCTAGTTTGAATTCTTTAGGACTATGGATAGTGTTGATTTTAGAATACAAAAATGCAGATTTTAGTCAAAACCGTCCAATGTGGCATCGTTTATATATTAAGTAAATCATATCGTACTGGGTTGGATTATGAATTTTGCTGATTTGAGAATTTCTTTGCAAATGAGGAAATTAGATAGAGAACAGAGGAGATTTTCCAGGAGTTTGCGTGGGCTCCCTGATAGGGGTTTAATAGATGCCGCACTGCGCGCTGAAGATGTTCATAATGGCAGGCTCGTTTTAAAAGAGGTGATAAGACGATCCGAAGCCGATTATTCCTGGAAGCTAGATGAAGAAAGTCGCCACCAATTTCTAGACTACCTGAAAAAGTTTATAGCAGAAAACATATCAGATGGTAGCATTAGCAAATATGCAATACCAGAAGTGTTTAATTCGGTATATTCGTTGGACATAAGGCCAGGCGAACTTGCGCAATACAAGCATTTGATAATGAGAGCGGTAGA
>JAGWHH010000064.1 GCA_028866935.1 Microcaldota archaeon
AGTTATTTTGAATGACTAGCCCGTAATGCTCGAAAAACGCATAAAAAATTTCTTATTTTTAAATTTATTTACTAAAAAGTGGCTTTACTTTAACTTATACCATATATCTGGGCATTGACTGCTTAACGAATGAGAACCGCACATTTTCGAAAAGATTGCCGAAACCATTAAATACCATATTGGTTTTAATATACCATATATGATTACGTTACCTGAGAGGATACAGGCGGCTCTTGAGAAGATAAAGAAGAGCAACAAGCACTACGTGGACATAAAGGTAATCAACGGCAGATGCTATGTCTATGAGTCTACAAGCGTGTGGGATAAGCAATCAAAGAGTGTAAAGAAGATAACCAAATACATAGGAAGAATAACTGATAATGGCACATTTGTGCGCGTGAGTCCGAGAAAGCCAGAGCTTTCAGCTGCAGTCTTGAAAAAGAGTCTAAGCGAAGAAATTCCTGTCACAGACGTGGCTGCGCAGCAGGCGGCATTCCAAGGCCATGACGTCAGATCGGGAATAGGCAAGTATGATATTGCAATACTCAGTGCTCTTAGCGCAGATGGAAGGGTCACGCTTTCAGAGCTTGGGAAGGCAGTGGGGCTAAGCGTAAGCGGCACGGACTGGCAGAGGAAGAATGTTGAGAGCAAGTACGGTGTACAGTACATTGCAGAGATAAATGTAAGCACGCTCGGATTCCTTTCGTACGTTATTGAGGTCAAGTTTGAGAACAAGATACCAAGTGCAGAAGAGATAAAGGATGCGTTCAGTGTAGAGCCAATGGTGCAGCTTGTCATGTTTACGCGTGGTGACTTTGACCTGCTTCTTTTCGTGTTTGTAGGAAGTGGGGGGTACATCAGCGGTAAGATCTACGACCTGATGAGGCGGGCAATATCAAATTATGACGCAGAATGGTATGTAGTACCTGCATACGTTGCGCAAAACTTTGTGCCTTTAAGGGACCAGTTCTTTGAAATACTCAAGGAAATGGTGTGGCATAAGACAAAGGAAGCGCCGCGTCCGAAGGAGAATCAGCTCCTTGAGAGGGAGTTCGTGGTGCTCAGGGAGCTAAACATGAATGGTACAATGGACTTTGCGGACATCGACAAAAAGTATGGGTTTGAGAAAGGCCGGGCCCAGTATACTTACCACAAGCTAGTATCAAAGGGAATACTCAAGCGCATAACAATAAACATGGCCAATCTTCCGATAAATTATACCGGCGTCATATTTGTGCGTATAATAAATGCAAAGGATTGGGAGAGCCACAGGCGCGAGATCCTTAGATTCGTGATCGAGGAGCCTGACACGCCAATGAACAAGTACAGCATGATAAGCGACATAGGCACCCCCTATGGGGTCATGTTCGTGCTTCCAGTGTTTGATGAGGGTGATTTGGAGATTGGAGAAAGAGGCCTTGTCAGTGTTGCAGGAAACATAAAGATAAGGTCGCTGGTGGTGACAAACATAGCCGTAGGCAGCTTCTGCAACAGAAAATTAGACAAAAAGCTCACTAATCAATATAAAATACTGATAGATCAGTATAGGCTAAATCCGGAAAAGGACTTCTAAGCGGTGGCGTGGATCGTGCGGAATTTAATTTCCGCCGCCTCCTGCGCCGCCTCCTTCTGAGTTGTGGGTCATGTTTTGCACCAATTTGCTTTTGGATAGCTTTAATATAGGATAATATAAAATACTTTTGTATAAAGGAAGGTTAATGCCGTGGTACTATGAACATGGATGACATGATGTCTCTTGCAAAGCAGCGAGGCCTGTTCTGGCCAGCAGCAGAGATATACGGAGGGGCAGCAGGGCTTTATGACTATGGGCACGTTGGAGCACTGATAAAGAAACGCTTTGAGATGGCGTGGACAAACTACTTCGTCGACTCTCGCGAAAACTGCTACATGCTTGACGCTGCTACAATATTGCCGGAAAAGCCGCTTGTCGCGTCTGGACATGCAGCACTTTTCAATGACATACTTGTTGCATGCAAGAAGTGCAAGACATACTACAGGGCAGACGTACTGCTAAGTGAGCTGGGGGTGAAGGTCTCTGAGGGTGCAAAGGCCAGTGAGATTGATGACATTATAGAGCGTAACAATGTAAGGTGCCCGAAGGATAAGGGCGAAATGGCAAAGTCAAAGCCATTCAATATGATGTTTGACCTTTATCTTGGTCCAGAACGCTCCGAAAGGGGATACCTGCGCCCGGAGACTGCGCAGTCAGTCTACCTTAATTTCTTCAGGGAGTTCAACATACTAAGGAAGAAGCTGCCGCTAGGCCTTGCACTTATAGGAAAAGCATATAGAAATGAGATATCGCCAAGGCAGGGCCTTTACAGGATGAGGGAGCTTACGCAGGCGGAGCTTCAGATATTCTTTGATCCAGACACTTGGGATCCGGATACGGGCGCGTTCCTTGACAGGAAACTGAATGTCTTTTTCTACCAGGCTGAGAAGGTCGAGCGCATTACAGTCAAGGATATAATAGAAAAGCACAATATACCAAAGTTCTATGCCTACCACATGGCGCTTATAGACGTCTTCTATACACAGGTACTTAACGTTCCCGAGTCTAAGTTCAGGTTCTTTGAAAAGGGCGGGGATAGCAAGGCCTTCTACAATAAGGTACATATGGATATGGAAGTTGATGTAGAGAGCTGGGGCGGATACAAGGAAGTTGGCGGTCTGCACTACCGCACGGATTATGATCTTACGTCCCATTCGAAGGGCTCAAACCAGGACATGTCAGTGAAGATAGAGGGTAAAAAGTTTATGCCCAACGTTCTTGAGCTTAGCTTTGGGGTTGATAGAAACGTGTGGATGCTTGTTGACATGCACTTTGAAAAGGGCGGTGAACGGTCGGTCCTTAAGCTTCCTCCTTATCTGGCGCCAATAGTTGCTGGAGTATTCCCATTGCAGCATGACAAGGAGCTTGAGGAGTTCTCTTATGCCTTGTACAAAAGGCTAAAAAGCCAATTCAAGGCAGAGTATGATGACGCTGGGTCCATAGGAAAAAGGTATGCGAGGATGGATGAGATAGGCACGCCTTTTTGCATAACGGTTGATTACGAGACTGTTGATAAGACGTCGGCTAACCACGGAACAGTTACTGTGCGCTACCGCGATGACAAGAAGCAGGAAAGGGTAAAGATAGAGGATGTTGAATCCTTCCTTTCTAGACGCATCAGCCTTAATGCTTGATTTTGCTTTTGTGATTGTATGACAGAATACAGGCTTGGTATAAATATAAGCGCACTTAAAGACAACGAGCCGGTGGCTGCAAATGCAGGAGGAAAGGATTTTGCAATAGTGAAGATAGATGGGAAGATACACGCGCTTGATGGGGTGTGCACCCATAAGGGGGGACCGTTGGGCAAAGGCATGGTGAATGAAGGGAGGCTTGTGTGCCCATGGCATGGAGGGGCTTTTGAGATAGATACAGGCAGGGCTGATGAAAGCACGCCGTGGGTAACCGATATAAATGTGTACAGAGTAAGGGTAGACAGCACAGACGGGGAAGTTTACATAGATTTCTGATGTTTATGTCAATGATAAAAAATGATAAATTGCTCAGCGAAATGGCTAGGGCGCGCATGATTAGGCTAGTTGAGCTTGCAAAGATCCGTGTTGAAAAAACAGGAGATACAGACCTGATAGCAAGGCGCTATATCAACATAGCAAAGTCAATAAAGTCGCATTATGAGATTAAGGAGCCTAGTCTTAACAGGATGCTATGCAAGAAGTGCGGTTCGATGCTTATGCCTGGACTAAACGCCAGAGTCAGGGTATCGAGCCATAACGGATACATGGCAATAGTTTGCGGCAAGTGCGGGGCAGAGAAGCACTCATTCTATAAATAATCACTGCGCATTGACGTTTTTTGAAACCTGATTCGTCGGGTCGCCTATGTCCGAGTTCTTATGGCTCTTGTTTCCTTGACCAGAGATACTCTGGTCATTAGACGTGCTAAGTTCGCCAGCATAGCTGATCGCGAGTTACTTGCTTATTTCGCCTGTAGTCTTATTCCCTGAGGAGATTATATCTGATAACCTTTTTTTAAGCATGGCCGATTTTTGACAAAGTGCCACACTCCCGCAAAAGTACGAATCAGTTTATCATAGATTGAACGCAATTCTGCAAAATGGATAATGCCTGAAGATGCCTGGTTAATTAAGTGGCAAGGCTGGCAGAAAACTGACGCTGCCTATTTTGCGCCAAGTTTCGATACGAGCAGGTCAGCAAACTCGTATATCTTTTCTGGATTTGAAAGTGTAAGTATGCCCTTGTCATCTTCAATCTCATTCCTTGAAGCAGTGCCGTGGTAAAGCGCCACCAGGCGCTGGATTTCACTGTCCTGTGGCGTTGCTATCTTTACATTTGAGACGATGTTTGCCCTTGCGACTATCTTTATTGCATTGTTTATTGCTGCAATTGGCTTCTTGTTTATTGAAAATTGTTTAACAGTTTCTAGAAGCGCCCGGAAATCGTAAAGTTTGTACTCTTCTACGCCCTTTCCATCAACCAGGAATAGGGCATCAAAGTTCTGCGGATCAAGCTTTGCTGCGTTTATGTCCGGCTTGTATATTGCACCGTGATATCCAACGCATTCTTTAGTTGAATAGCTTGTTATGACTGCCTCTATGTTCCATTTCTGGAATAGCAGCTTTGCATTTGAGACTGACTCATCTTTGAAGTCTTTTGGTGCAATCAGTATCGCAACTCTCATGCGCTAATATCTGCAACAAGGAATAAAGCACTATTGGTTTACCCCGTACTTGGATGTGTCGTGTGCGTGATGCAGGAATTTGATGCTTACGAACAGGTACGCAATTATTGCTAACAGTATTATCGCCGCTATAATAGTGAAATCCAATGCGGATATGGTAGTCAGCCTTGCCTGAACCCCGTATTGCGCGGTTGATGATAGCGAAAAGCCAAGGTACTGTGCTGAGAGGGTTGCCTTCCCATAAGGCACATTGCTAAGCGTTGCCTTGCCGTTGATAAGCTGAACTGTGCGCGTAGTTCCATTTGAAAATGTAACATTGACAGGTATACTCAGCGGCACGCCGAAAACATCCGTAGCAAAGATGTTTACATTGTAGAGAGGCAGTGTTATGAATACGTTGCCAGGGTAGAGTGCAGATACTTGCTGGGTTAGTGAAAGGTTCGTGCCCTTGTACATGGCTGATGTCACAGTGTAAGTGCTTCCGTCAAATAGGTAAGTTTTCGAGGGTTGGACCTGATTGTTTAACGAGAAGTATTGAACGGCTACTTGCGTGCCGTTTTGGTTAATCCCATAAAGCCCAACCAATGACTGATTCCTGTAAATTGCGTTTAGTTCATACGGATGGCTCAATAAAATTTTGCGGGACTGGCTTTTGTTGCCGTCACTCCATCCGAAAAATGCGAGCCTCCGTGTGGCAGTCTCATTCAAGTAAGGCAATGTAGCTGAGAGGTTTGCTGTGGAATTTGAGGCATACCACCCAGTCCCAATGACATTGCCATATGGGGTAGTTGCATTAAGCAGGTATTCGTTGACCCATACTGCATTAATGTTTATTGGACGAGTTACATTAAAGGTGCCATTAATAGTGCTGCTGCCGTTTTTCCATGCAAGAAATACTGAACGCGCCGTATCATTTTCATAGATTGTATTCGGGTTTACCGAGTAATGGACTGTTGAATTTGGAGCGTACCAGCCGCTTCCGCTTGCGAGGCCCATGCTTGAAGTTATGTTGACAAGATATTGCGTCTTCCATTGAGCTATCTCAGTTATGTTGCTAAACATTGTAACAGATGTATAGTTGGACATGCCGGAATAGGATCCTGCGCCTACACCTTTCCATCCAGCGAACATCTCCCGGGTGTTGTTGCTTACGTAAATTAATATAGGCGCACTTATCTGCACAGATTTGTAACCTATATAAGGCGCGCTGTTTGACAAGTTTCCGTATCTAGACTGTATGTTAAGAGAATATGATGTCTCCCACAGAGGGAAGTTGTTTTGCGGTCTTGGCAGGCCTGTTCCCACTTCAAATGCGTCAGCCCTTGCGCCTATTTCTTGAACCCCGTATGGGTTCGCTAGATTGTTAAGGCTGCCAACGCCATAGCCTATGTATGAAAATCCAGTAGGCGCTGGAAGCCATGCGCCCTGCCTATATATTGACAGATTATAAAACATAATTGGAGGGAGCGTGGTTTTGGCATTTGAGGTATTTGCAACCTCACCAAATGCAACTGCATCGTTGTAGCCCGAGGTGTTTGTGCCCATGTCCACTGATCCCAATACTTTTCCATTCATCGTAAAGTACCATGTGCTTCCGGCTGCGTAAAATCCATAGTTATTGAAGGTGCCATTCTTACCTGCAGAGTCATTTGGACCTACTGCGCCAAAAAAAGCCGAGCT
>JAGWHH010000065.1 GCA_028866935.1 Microcaldota archaeon
CAATTGCAAAGGGCAGTGTGATAGGCTACATGGACATAGATGTTGCTGTGCCTCTTGAATACATTAACAAAGCAGTGCAGAAGGTTGAGATGGGGAACAAGATAGTAATAGGATCTAGATACCAGGCAGGAGCCTCGGTCCGTAGGAGCATGTACCGCCTCCTTGAAAGCGTTGCGTACAATTTCCTAATACGCCTGTTTCTAGGATCAAAGGTCAGGGACCATCAATGCGGATTCAAGTTCTTCAGTGCTGCATATCTGAAAAAGGCGGTCAGGGATGTAGAAGATGATCACTTCTTCTTCGATGCAGAATTGCTTGTGAGGGCCCAGCGCGAAGGGCTTGCGCCTTATGAGATGCCTGTTGAGTGGCATGAAGGCGCCAATACAAAGGTAAAGGCAGGAGACACTTTATACTTCCTGACTGCTATATTCAAGCTAAGAAAGGAGCTTAAGGATTGATATGGACCATATGCAAGAGGCAGTATTGCGTGACAAGGCAACTGACATACTCTATCCCTTATTTCTTGGCCAGTTCTTTGGCATCGTACTTACTGCATTGACGTTCGTTGTAGTTGCAAGGCTTCTTGGTCCTGTTGACTACGGACTTTACGTATTTGCTTTTGGGTTTGCAACAACCGTAAACAGCTTTGCGGCATTTGGAATAGGCGCATATTTCAGCAATACGCTTGCAAAGCTCTCTTACAACAAGGATGGAGAGGGAATACTACGCACCCTTAACACAGGCTATATCCTATTGATTACCGTTGGACTTATACTCACGTTCTTGGGAATCGCATTAAGCGGGGTCGTTGCAAGATTTTATTCTAATGTGGGAGTGGGCACAGAAGTCCTGATGTTAGCTGCAGCAACAATAATCTTCACCATGGTCAACATGGCCTCTGTAAGCGCACTCATAGGATTCTCAAGGGCAGACCTTGCTTCTATAACAAACGTCGTAACTGACCTTATCCAGTTGGGGCTTAGCGTAGTGTTAACGATAAAATTTGGAGTCATTGGAGCTGTGGCGGGAATGCTCGTGGGCTACGTGGTCGG
The DNA here is from genome assembly GCA_028866935.1 of Microcaldota archaeon. Classification (GTDB taxonomy): domain Archaea; phylum Micrarchaeota; class Micrarchaeia; order Micrarchaeales; family CABMGC01; genus JAJZNA01. The sequence goes on from JAGWHH010000065.1 coordinate 1,053, forward strand.
TGCAGTGCTAGGTTCCTATTTTGTCTATGTTGCGTCATCAAAATACTCCAAGTTCCGCATAACCATACCGACCTATGCGCATCTCAAGGAGGTATTCTCGTATGTGTCACCAATCGCAGCTACCCTCTTCTTGAACAACGGCATGCAGAGCTTCTCAATTCTTTTCTTGGGCCTTTATGTTACCACTGCAGCATTAGGGAACTATGGAGCCGCATCCAGAGGCCTTGCGCTTCTTGCAATGGTGTACAGCACGCTTGGCAGCGGACTGTACCCGATATTTACTACCGCAAAGGCAATGGACCATGAAGGAAGGGTGACCTCCACTTACAACAGGATAATTCATTTTGCAATAATGCTCATGCTGCCCTTGGTCGTGTACGTCGGAGCTATGTCTGCGCCTGCGCTGTTCCTGCTTGTGAGCAGCAGCTATACCTCTGCGCCATGGTACCTTACGCTTATAGCTGGGGGCACTGCGATAGGGCTGTTTGGCAATTACATCAATAACCTGCTTATATCTGAAGGGTACACAAAAAGCGTGTTGAAGGTAAATGCAATATCTGGGATATTGCAGCTTGTGTTGATGGTGCTGCTTGTGCCTTACTATCCTGACCACGTAGTTGGTGCAATACTCGCAATATTCTATTTTGGCAACCTGATAGAGGCGTGGGTATTTGCACAGGAGGCAGGTGACAAGCTTAACATGAGATTCGAATACAAGAAGCTGACGATGCTTTACATTGGAAATCTTATATTTGGAATCCTTCTTGCAGGGCTTCTTGTTCTTATGAATAATTCGCTTGTGCTAAATAGCAATTCGATAAAATGGATAATCGAGCTTGCTGCAGGGGCCATAGTGTCAATTGCCATTTATCCCCCTATACTCGTATTGATGAGGGCGCTGAGCTGGCATGACATAAGGAACATGAGATATGCAACATCAAGGCTGGGAGTTGTTGGGGGGGTATTCTCCACTTTCTTTGATTATTCGGAATACGTTTACGTAAAGCTGATGAGGCGCATTGAATGAGTTCTGATTACGGTGATTTTACCATAGTTCTGCCCACGCTTAATGAAGGAAAGAACATAGGCATGCTTGTTAGCAGGCTTTTGGGGGAATACAAAGGGATAAAGGTAATTGTAGTTGATGACGGTTCCAAGGATAACACAAAGGAGGAGGTAAACAGCATATCAAGAAGAAACAGGAATGTAAGATTCATAGACCGCTCTTCGAGGAAGGAGAAGGGACTTACAGCAAGCGCGGCAGAGGGAATACTTTCGAGCAAGACGAAGTTCGCGATAGTGATGGATGCAGATTTGCAGCATCCAACATCAGCGATAGGCAAGATGGCCTCAGAACTCTCGCATGGATCGCACCTCGTAGTTGCTGTAAGAGCCGATGTGCATGGCTGGGAGCTGTACAGAAAGATTATTTCTAAAACACTGATTGTAATAGGTTATGCTGCATTATTTCTGAGGAGAAGAGCAAGATGCAAGGACATATTTTCTGGATTTTTTGGTGTAGAAAAATCTCTTTTTTCAAAAGTCTATAATGCAAACAGGGGCAGGTTCGTAAGCAGCGGTTATAAAATTCTTTATGACTTTTTGAAATGCGTTAACAGTTCAGGCATAGGCATAGCCGAAGTGCCATACTCGTTTGGGCTTAGAAAATATGGGACTTCAAAAGCAGGATTCAAGCAGGGATTGCTCCTCTTCAAGTCCTTCTTAACATAGAAGCTATTCTCCCTTTCTTTTTGCTCGTTAAACCAACCATAAGATCTGCAGCACGTACTGCTTTTTGCGAGTTGTGGGCAAGCCCTTCTTGTACTTCGCTAAGTGCGCCTGCACCGCATGGAGCAAGAGCGGGATTTGTTGCGCTGAGTCCAGTCATTAATGACGCTTTCCTATCTTCGCGGCCCAGATCCCAAAAGATCCTCTATTTTTCCTCAACATTTGGAAGCAGAGTTACACAGTTTTTAGGCGCTACGCGAGATAATACTTTTTGACGCAGGTTTTTAGCATTTGTACGGTATCTTTTTGGAGATGCCAGGTAGAGCATTTTTTGCCAAAGCGTTGGTTTTCTTTCTTTGTAACTGTATGATATTGCAAACAACACCTCCTTTGCATTTGCATGAAGCGCCCCTGCCTTGCCAAATTCACCAGCTTTAGGCGCTCCGTTTGGCTTGTACTACATCCTATGTATACCTAACTGCGCTTACAACCATATCGCTATGGCTTAGTTTTCTATAATCCCTTTCGCTTGATCTTCTGTCCCTGAGCTTGATCAGTTAGTGCTACCTGATGGAGATATAGGCATGTGCGTATTTTATTTAAAAGACTTTTTGGCACTTTATGGCTAATCTTTGCAGTGCTCCTTTGCGGCTTCAAGAAGGCTCACGAATAGTGGTGCAGGCTCCTCGAATCTGGACTTCAGTTCTGGATGCGACTGGGTTCCGATTCCAAATCCCCCTTTTGACCATTCTACAAACTCAACAAGCTTTTTGTCAGTTGTAAGCCCGGTTATCTTGAGCCCGCTGCCCTCCAGCACCTCTGCATAATGGTTATTGAATTCGTACCTGTGCCTGTGCCTCTCCGTTGCGGTATCTGACTTATAGGCTTTGCGAGCTATTGAATCAGGTTCTGGAAGTATGCACTCCTGTGCGCCAAGCCTCATTGTGCCTCCTTTATCCGTAATTTGCTTCTGCGAATCGAGAAGCACGATCACCTTATGCTTTGACATTGGATCGAACTCAGAGGAATTTGCGCCCTTGAGCCCTGCAACATTCCTTGCATACTCTACTACCATCAACTGCATGCCAAGGCAGATGCCAAGGTACGGAACCTTATTTTCCCTCGCATACTTGATTATGTTTATCATTCCCTCTGTGCCCCTGCTTCCGAATCCTCCGGTGACTATAATCCCGTCCATCTTTTGCAGGAGTGAATAATCAGCCTTTTCATTTTCAAAATCGGAAGATTCTATCCAAGTTATGTTGGGGCGCGCAGAAGTCCTTGCGCCTGCATGCGTTATGGCTTCTTTCACGCTTGCATATGAATCCCTAAGGTTTGTGTACTTGCCAACTATCGCTATGTTTACTTGGGTCTTTGGGTTTATTACTTTCTTTACTGTCTCTCTCCAAGCCGCTACCTTCTTCGCACTAGGCGCTCTTTCCTTAAGGCCCAGGTCCTTGATCAGAAGCTTGTCAAATCCTACTTCCATGAAGTGAAGGGGCAGGTTGTATACCGTTGGCTGATCAGGATCGTCTATTATCCTTTCCTTCCCCATGTTTGCGAAGAGTGCGAGCTTCTCTCTCTTGCTCTCTTCTAACTTTGAATTCATTCTGCACACGACAAAATTGGGACGTATGCCATCCTGCAAGAGGAGCCTGAAGCCTATCTGGGCAGGCTTGGTCTTTTGTTCACCAACCACATCAAGTGTGGGAAGGTATGTCAGGTTTATGAACACGACTTCATGCTTGAGGGAGAGTTGCCTCATGGCTTCTATGAAATAGCTGTTCTCTATGTCTCCCACCGTGCCTCCGACTTCTATTACAAGAACATCAGGGCGCTTTGAATCTGCCAGCTTCTCTATCCTATCTATGATCTCGTTTGTTAAATGAGGTATTATCTGTACAGTCTCGCCAAGATATCCGCCCTGCCTCTCCTTTGAAATGATTGCGCCAAAGAGCTTTCCCCCAGTAATTGAGAGGTCTCCTGTAAGACTCTTGCTTAGGAAACGCTCGTAAATTCCGAAGTCCATGTCAACTTCGCTTTTATCATCAAGTACGTATACTTCCCCATGCTGGTAAGGGTTCATGGTTCCGCAGTCATAGTTCAGATAACCGTCGAATTTTGTAGGCAGCGCAGTATAGTTATAGAAATCTAGAAGCTTCAATATGGAAGAGGTTATGACACCCTTGCCCAGACCGCTAAGAAGAGAACCCAGTACAACTACATATTTCGTTGGCATATTATTATTGTTTTGAAAAGGCTTAAAAGGCTTAAACTGTGCATTGTGCACTACTGAACAGTTTTTAACTGTTTATGAGTTATTAATCAGTAGGTGAAAAAATGTCCAAACTTGATGCTGGATCTGAAGCGCCGAAAAAAGTTACTGCTTTTATTGAGATTCCAAAAGGAAGCCACATAAAGTACGAAAAAGATGAGGAAAGCGGGCTGATCAAGGTAGACAGAATCCTTCATACGTCGATGGTTTATCCGTACAATTATGGATTTGTTCCTGGCACACTTGGCGAAGATGGTGACCCGATAGACATAATGGTGATAAGCACAGGCACATTCGTGCCTGGAGTCATAATAAATGTCAGGCCGGTTGCAGTTCTGATGATGAAGGATGAGGAAGGGGTGGACAGTAAAATAATGGCGGTGCCTGTCGAAAAGGTTGACCCTGATTATGCCCATGTCGAAGACGTAAATGACCTAGGCGAGCACACGAAGGCGTTAATAGGCCACTTCTTCTCTTACTATAAGAGTATAGAGCCGGGCAAGTGGGCAAAGGTTGAGGGATGGGAGAATGCCGCAAAGGCCCAGGATCTAATAAACAAGGCAATACAGAGAGCTGAGAAAAAACACTGATTATTCTTCTCCCCTTAAAACAGTATAAAGCCCGTAATGATCGTCAATGTCCCTAGCCAGATTCTTTAGTGCAGACATAGCCTTCCTTGCCTCTCTGCTGAAAATTGCAATCGCTGTCTCAACATCTTTGAGGCTGTTGAGCGTGCGGTAGGTTGTAGCAATTCTGTAGCTTTTTACAGTGAAACCGCTATACACCTCGTCGTGATTGAGGCTGTGAACATACAAGCGCTTATCTGGAAGGAACATGAATGTGCTTCTTGTTCCTATAAAAGTGTCAGTTGTTACGACATGGATCTGGCCCTGGCTGTCGTGCATTACAGTCAACAATAAGGGAGATTTGGCCAATTCGTCCACTGTCCTTATCAATGCCTTTCTTTCGTCAAAGACCTTATGAGCTGCCA
>JAGWHH010000066.1 GCA_028866935.1 Microcaldota archaeon
ATTGCTCCTGCAGTTGATTTGCCTATTCCAGGCAGATTCATCAGCCCTTCAAGGCCTTCCTTCTTGTAAAGTTCTCCCACGTCCTCCTGCAAGCTTCCTATCGTCTGCGCTGCCTTCCTGTATGCAAGCACCTCGAAGTGCCTGTCAGCCTCTTCGTCCAAAGCGAGCATATCGGCAATCTCTCCGAATAGCTGCGCGATTTTGGTGTTATACATGAATTTATTTATCATTAAAAAGTTATTAAATGGCGGGGAATAGTTCAGAAAGATATTTATTTTGATTACGTGCTATAGTCTTTAGGCGACTAGTATGTTTGGAAATGTACCATCTAATGCGAATTCGATAGATTACGAGATGTTTAAAGCAAGGATAGGAGTAGTAGGAGTTGGAGGAGGAGGCAACAACACAGTGCAGAGATTGAGCAATGTGGACGTTAGAGGCGCAAGCCTTCTTGCATTCAACACGGATGCAAAGCAGCTTAACATGATGAACCCTAACATAACAAAGCTTATGCTAGGAAGCCATTTCACGCACGGCCTTGGGGCTGGAGGATATCCAGAAATAGGGGAGAAGGCCGCAGAGATATCAAGGAATGAGATTGAAGTGCTTACACGCGACATGAACCTGGTATTCCTCACTGCGGGAATGGGGGGAGGTACAGGTACAGGCGCTGCGCCAGTAGTAGGCAGGATAGTCAAGGACAATGGTGCAATAATAGTAGGGATAGTCACCATACCATTCGCGCTTGAGAGAGTAAGGCTTGAGACTGCGCGAAAGGGAATACAGAAGCTTAGGCAGAGCGTTGACACGCTTATTGTAATAGACAACCAGAAGCTCGTGGAGCTTTATCCGAATCTTCCAATGGAAAAGGCATTCGCCCTTGCAGACGAGATAACAGTAAAGGCAGTGCGCGGAATTACTGAGGCAATAACCCAGCCGAGCCTGATAAACCTTGACTTTGCTGACGTTAGGACGATAATGTCAGTTGGTGGCCTTGCAATGATAAGCGTAGGAACCGGAAAAGGAGCTAACAGAGTAGAGGAGGTTGTAAAGGACACGCTGAAGAACAAGCTGCTTGATGTTGACTATTCAAACGCAACTGGGGTACTTCTGCATATAACCGGGGGCGCGAACCTTACTTTGGGAGAGGCGAACCAGATAGGAGAGAAGCTTACATCCCAGTCTGCACCTAATGCAAACGTCATCTGGGGCGCACGCCTTGACCCTAATGCAGGGGACAGCATAGAAGTAATTGCAATATTCACCGGAGTAGGCGGATCGTCTCTTGTGCAGAGAGAGACAAAAAGAGATCCGTTCGCACTCGATGCGATATAAATGACATCCCCAAGCTTCGCAGTACTTCCTAATAAGTTCTTCAAGAAATGATAATGGAACTCAAATCAGGCAGTAGGAATTTGGTTTGTCCATTTAATGCTTCCTAGGGCTTGTTCATCCCATACTTGAAAGTAAGGGATTTCACAAGCCTTTAGAAAACATTAAAAATTATTAAGATGGCAGCGTGCCGTGGTTTGACACGGCTGAACTACTGCCATTTGCGTCAATAGCATTTCCGCTTGCAGGAACGCCAGATGGCCCACTGCCACGCTTTCTGATGTAGAGGTAAGCAACTGCAGCAATTATGATTATCACGACCACCATGAGGACGTATACCGCATACGTAGTCTGGTTGGAACCCTGCTGAATAGTTGTAGTTGGGGGCATAGTCGTTGGAACGCTTGCAGTTGTTGTTATGGTCTGATTTGCAAATATGCCTACAATCGGATCAAATGGCAACTTGAAGGATAGCGTACATGAAGTTGGATTGTTAGTGTATGTGTTTATCGGTTTCCATGTGCTATTGGACAAAATGTACGCCCTGACTCCTTTTTCAGTGCATGGATAATCGAATAATGCACTTACATTGAGGCTATCGTTTGATATTATGCTGGTATTCATTACCAGGAGGTTATTGTGGTTGTCTAGTGGCTTTATGTTGGAAGGAGTGTTGAATTGCAGTGAAAGCGGCGCTGAGGCATTGTTCCCAGTGCTCACTATAAGGTTAAGTTTTAGCGAGGTAATGTCGAAATCTAATATGCTAAGCCTTGAGATGTTAGAATTAAACACTCCAGCTGAACCGCTGATAGTGTAGGTATAGACAATTTGCGACGTTGATACGTTTGTTGCAGTTGTATTTGTGAGGATGTCAATCTTCATCGTATCCTCTATAGGCAGGTAGGATATGTTCACTAGTTTTGAATAGTAATTGGAACCTGAGAAGTTGCCAATGTATACTGTTGTACCTGGAGATAATGCAATAGAGGCGTTATTGACTGAGACTCCTGCAGATGTGGGCGTTATATAGTTTTCGGTGACTCTGATCTTACCTCCGTTTGTGGTGTTGAGGTCGACAAACTGATACTGGGTAAAATTGGTTATCTCGTAACCACCAGGTATCTTTACTACGGTGGGTTTCTGTGGGCCGCCGCCTCCGGTCGGTCCGCCGATGCCGCCAGAGGTGGTAGTTGGAGCGGTTGTAAGTGCAGAAGTAGTTGGTGAAGAGGTGGGCGATGAAGTATATGCAGTTGTGGACGTTTGACCTGATGGAGTTATGTTGTATATGTGCACACCATACCCTGCAAAGCTGTCGCTGAACTTCCCTCCGGAGATCTGGATCTGCCTGTTCTCGCCTATTACCGTTGCTGTACCAGTGGTCAGCCCATTAACCGTGAATGTTGCAGTTGTGGCCTTGTCAAGCGATTCGATAGCGAAGAGATATACATTTCCGTTGTAGTCCTTTACCATAGTGTCCACTGTTGTGGAAGGCGATGTAGATACCTGCGTGCCGTTTGCTACTGTCTGGCTATTTAGGACAGACGCAAGCGCAGTGATGTTCGCATCTATAGCCCCGATAGCGCTGGAAAACCCGCCGGCGAATATTCCCTGCTCGTGGCATCCGCCTCCGCTGTAGCAGTTGTCATGATCAAAGTAGATTATACCCTGGGAGCCATGTATCAGTGCCATCCATGCCTCTGACTTTATCTGGCTAGCAGTCATGCTGACTCCGTTTGTCTCGACGTTGTCAGCGGCCTCTATGAATGTCCAGATTGTCTTGTTTGGCTGCCATGACTTAAGGTTATCCACTTCCTGTGCTATACCTTGCAGGTCATTAGGGTGGCCGTCAGCAACTGGATACAGGTCAGATGAGACTATATCCGCACCTGAACTTGCCTGCTTGAAATAGCTTGCACTGGCAACGCAGCCGTCTCCAGACGTGTTTATGGCGTAGCCAAGAAGCGAAGCGCCCTGGCCAAAGTTTACCATTATGGGCCTTGTGGGGTCTCTTGACTTGTTAGTACTATACCAGCCCAGCACGGTTGACGCAGGAGTGCATGAAACGTCAGGCTCGTCAGGCAGGTCCCACCCCGTTATCGCATGGTTGAAAGGCGCACTACTGCTGCCAGCAGGCAGTATGACCTGCGTGTTGTTGCTGGAATAGTCACTTGCAGACCACATACTACCGTAATCACCTACAAAAAGGTTGATCCCTATTTTCTCGTATTCTGATGCGTCGCCAGGCGAAGTATCCCAAACACCTATAGGGAAGTAGCTAGAACTAGTTGACGGACCATTTGTCCAATTGCAGTACGTATTTCCGCACTGTGATTGGGTCGTGGTTGTAGGGAGCATCGTAGTTGTTGTAGATGTACTCGTGGTTGTAGAGGTGGTGCCACCGCCTATGCTAACAACGCCGCCGAATGTCGAGGACGGCATGACGCCGTTAGGAGGATAGGAGCGTATCCTCACCCACTGTACGTAAGATACCGAAGGCGTACCGAGTGTCAGAAGGCCAACGGATAGGGGGTTTGAAGTAATATGTGTGGTAATCAAATCAGTGCTTCCGTAATCGTAGCTGAATGTTGCACTGGAAGTCGAAGACCAGTAAGTGCTCATCACGTGGTAAGCCCCGGAGCTGGGGGTCAGAGACCCGTCTGTCTCACTCTGCCAGCCATTGTTCACAGTGAAATCGTACACTTTGTTTGCGATGTTTGGCCCGTCTAGTATCCAACCCACAGCCGTATCTGATATGGATGTCGACTTTAGAACATATCCCGCATCCGTATCAGAATTGTTGACATTGGGCGAAGTTGCCTTTGCGTATACTTCTACAGTATAGTTTGCATTGGGACCGTATGTTGAGCTTGTAACAACATAGCCGAATGAGCTACCTGTGCTAAGACCGTTGTTTTGAGTGATTCCACTGCCTGAGGAGACCCATCCTGAAGGAGTGGAAGTTCCTGCAAAGTTCTGGTAAAGCGTTGAAAATACATTGGAACCATCGTCGTATTGGGCATATGTGCCGCTCAGCTGCGGCGCCTCACCTGTGTTCACTTTATTGAACAGATTTGCAGAGGTGGATGCGAAACCCATGTACACGACAAAGTTGCCGTTCGGGCCTATCCCGGGTGCAATCTTAAGCCAGTAGACTGCGCTAGAACTAGAGTTGCTGTTCCCGCTTTCCAGCCAGGAAGGGATTATGGTGCCGTTTGCATAGAAGAATTCGATGTTCTGCAGATTCGCTGTCTCGTAGCTCTTGTATGTTGAGGGATTTACATTTTCACGAACCTGGCTGCCGGGTGGCAGGGCAGATGACTGACCATTGGTCAGCGTGATTGGCACGTAGTAGAGTATGCCGCTTGGAACGCTCAGGGTGCCGGAGATGGTTGTTGTAGGAGGTATAGTTGTCGTAAGGGTTGTGGTTGAAGTTGTCATTGAAGTTGTAGTGGAAATCGTGGTGGTTGTAGCAGTAGTTGTTGAAGTCGTGGCAGAAGATGTCGTTGAACTCGAGGAACCTACGCCAAGGTTCGCGTAATACACGTTAGATATGATGTCCCCTATGGATCCATTGTCGATGAAGGAATTGCCGTAATTGCCCCCGACGCAGTATATGTAGCCGTTGTATATTGAGCAGCTTTCGCCATACACTGTTGTGGGGTATGGGGATACCGATGTCCACGTCCCCACGCCGCTGCTGCTCACAGGCGCATAATAGACTGCGCTAGTAGAACCCTGCATGGTGACGCCCCCGACGCAGTATATGAACCCTGATGCAGTCTGGCAGCTTTCTCCTGCTATGCTGGTAGTCGGATAGGAGGTGGTCTGCTGCCAGGTGTCCACACCGCTGCTGCTGACACGGGCATAATAGACTTTATTGGTAGCGGAGTTTACTATGTTACCGCCAACGCAGTATATGTAGCCGTTGTATATTGAGCAGCTTGAACTCGTGATGGAATAGGGATAGGAAGTAGTGCCAGTCCACGTCCCTATGCCGTAGCTTCCTATGGGGGCGTAGTAGACCGCACTCGTCAACCCAGAGAAACTGTTGCCTCCGACGCAGTAGATGTAGCCGTTGTAAGTTGCACAGCTGCTGGAAAAGATCGAGTTTGGGTAATTAGTAGTGGTTGTCCAGCTGCCAGATATGCCGCTTCCCACTGTTGCATAATAGTCCGTAGATTCGGAAGTAGTGTCATTGAATCCTGCAACACAGTACAGGTAGGCATTGCTGGCCTGGCAGCTTTCTGCATATATTGTAGTAGGGTACGTTTTTCCAGGGGACCATGAACCTAGTCCACTGGAACCTATAGGAACATAGTAGGTCTTTGCGGTCCCTCCGGTTGAGCTGGAGGTCCATCCCCCGACACAGTATAGATAGCCGTTGTAAGCAGAGCAGGAGTGATCATACACTGTAACGGGATAGGACGTGGTTGAACTCCACCCGCTGAA
>JAGWHH010000067.1 GCA_028866935.1 Microcaldota archaeon
CGTAGTAATACTTACTATTCTGGTAGTATCCGCAGCAGGAATATGCAATATAGGGGGCCTGCTAGTCCAGGGATCGACAATTGCGCATTACCAGAATCCAATACAGTACTCACAGATCTACCTAAGCAACCTCATGTTCAACCAGGGCCTTGGGCTTTTCACAAACATCTATTCAGAGAGCATACTGCTTACGGTTACAGGTAACATGGCCGAATTCATAGAGAAGATTATAGATGAAATAGTCATTTCCCAAACCGGCATAAGCCTCGGATCAAACGTACTTGGCGTCTACTACGGATTTTCTGGGGCGCTTACCAGCACATTCACAGCCCTTATAGCAGTCGCATTCGGAGTAATATTTACCGTATACCTGCTGCTTCCAATCATACAGGCAATTGCCTTCCCTGTCATACTGCCCGTGGCACTAATCATGAGGTCTATACCATTTGCAGGACCGAACCTTCGCCAGTCAGCAGACACCTTCCTTGCGCTTGCAATAGGGTTCTACTTAATCTTCCCTCTCACAATACTTCTTAATCAATTTATCATTACCTTCGTCTACACTCCCTGCGGCACAGGCCCTGTAGGACCTTCGCTATGCAATCCATACTCTCAGTACAATCAACCTTACCAGATATCCAGCTTCCCGCCAAGCTCCATCTTCTCATCGCAGACCATAGACGTATCCCACGACCCCAGCTTTGGCACTCTTGTAACCGGATTCCAGACTTCCTATCTTACAAGCGGATTTGGCGGAACGGGCGGATTCCTGGCAGGAATACAGCAAATAATAGAGTCCATACTGTTTCTTCCGCAGATAATCATAGGCTTCGCAGTAAAGACTGCGCAATACCTCTTCCAGGGAATATTCCTGATAGGTTTGGATCTTGCAATCACTGTGGGCTTTGCACAAGGATTATCAAAAGGGCTAGGCGCTGTAGGAAGGATGCTGGGCGTAGGCCCTTTCTGGGGTGGATAGATGAAAAAATTCATATTAGTAATATCTATGCTGCTATCGGGCCTAGCTTCTACCTCAGTTAGCGCAGCCGGAACCATAGCTACGCCGTACTCTGCGTTCACTTCATGGCTGCCTATCATACTTCTTGCTGCAGGCCTTGCAATATCCCTTACCGTATTGTACTACTTCATCGGAGTGCTTCTGAATAACGCAAGGGTAAAAGGACAGGCACTTACTGAACTTCAGAATGCGGTAGGCACCATATTTTTAGTCGCAATAATCATAGGCGTACTGGGGCTTTTCGGAGCTGCTACAGGAATCTCATTCCAGAACCTCCTTGGCAGCAGCGGCCAGGCATCAGTAAACAACATATGCACAACCACTCTTGCAAATTCGCAAATAGAATTTCTGAACAGCAAAGAGTATCCATACTATACTGGACACTCACTTCCTTCGCCGACAACCGCGGTATGCGCAATAGTCACAGGCGGCCCTGGCATAGGCGCAACAACCCACAACGTGGATTACGGGCTTGCAGCAAGCTATGTTATAATTGCAAACCTTACAAATGAGTCTTCGCAGGAAGTAAATGCGCTTTACAATGAGGACAGCCTATTCTTCTTCCTAAGAAACATGCAGCAGTATGTGGGGGTATGCGTCCCTGTTACATGCGCTTTGCCTATAGTTCAAAGGGACGGCAGTGTGACCTTGAGCTATCTTCTGTATTTCGGATACATCCTACACAGGTCCATAATGCCGACCCTAATCGCTCAGGCAAATGTATCATTCTACATGTTCATAACGCAACTTCTTGTCATTCTTATACTGCTAGTCTCCTGGCCGTACATGCTAGCTGCAGGAATACTTCTTAGGTCATTTACATTCACAAGAAGGGCAGGCGGACTAATAATTGCACTAACCATAGTGGGCACCATAATCTACCCCATGCTGCTTCTCTTCCAGTACGCATCACTAAGCAACATCAGTTCACAGACCTACAACCAGTGCATTGTTTCGCACGGCGGCCCATCTACCTCAGCAGATAATGCATGCTCCGCTTATACTGGCGCAGCTACGTTTATAGGCGCAGACAAAGTGCCAGCACTATCGCTATGCGGGGCAAACCTGCGTCCCGACTCATCAAGCCCTACAAATTACGACTATCAGATATACTGCTACACCTCCTCAAGCACACTTCCGACAAACACAATTTATAAGGACATACCCCTGCCTGCAGGTTCACCATCCACAATAAGCGCATGCTCCGGAAGCCCATGGACCACTTCGCCCCCTGAGCCCGGAACTTCATCAACAAAGGTTCCAAGCTGCTACGTAAGGAAGACACTAAGCTTTTACACGTTCCCAAGCGCTGCAGGAGCAATAGCACTGTACACATGCTACATTCCTTACAAAGGCTCTGCGCCGGATTCGCTTATTGGATTTGAAGAGACCGTGCTGCTACAAAATGTAGTGTCATCCCCTCTTACGCTTCTGCAGTCATTCACGCAAGGGCAGTTCTTCTCCAGCGTTACAAGCAATCCGCTCAATCAAGAAGTAGACGGGACCGGACCGCCATGCAATATAGGCCCTATATACATCTGGGCGTCTATTGCAAGCCTTATAAACATCTATGGCCTGATCTCAGTGATTTCATTCATACTACCAATACTTAACATACTCTTGATGCTTTCAGCAACTGCAGGAATCTCACACCTGATCGGAGGGGAGACGAGCATAACTGGCCTGACCAGATTTATCTAGTGTTAAAAATGGAATCGAAGATAATGAACCAAAACTGGCGCATAACCGTATTATGCTCTATGCTATTGATTTTTGTATTCACTCAAAATCTTCATGCCTTCCAATTCACTCCTACGTTTCCCAACTTCATAAACTGCGGAACCGGAGGACTCGCATCTGCAGAACCACCATCTTTAGGCCCAGGCGTTCTTGATAAGGGTCCAGGAAGCTACGCAGGCAAATTATCAGAGATCACAAACTACCAGACAATGCTAAGGATAGTGCTTCTGCTTGTTGCGGTGATGATTAGCATACTCTCAGTTGCATACGCATTCGGAACCGCATTCCAGATCGAGAGCCTGGTAAATTTTGCAAAGACAGAGCTGCTTGAGCAGATGTTTAATGTAGGGGCAATAGCTGTGGTATTTGTTGCCATTGCCTCGTTGGATCCGTTCATCACATTCTTCACCAACTTGGGACTGAGTGGAATAGCCTCCACGGCAAGCTTGGGCACTGCACCTGCAGGATACACCAGCACCACACACGCATATAACATCTTTGTAGACCTGTGCAATGCTGTAGACTTCAACATAGTCAGGACGGCATTTGAGAACTGGTTCTCGCTTGTAATAAGCCTGTTCTGGGTAAACCTGTTCAACTCGTTGGTAGTCTCGTTCATGCCAAACAGCTTTGGCTTCTCATTCAACCCATACGGAGGCCTTAGCCTCATGATCCAGCTTATCTGGGACGATCAGAGTGCGTACTTCCTTGCAATGTTCTTCGGGCTCTTCCTTATAGTGCTGATATTCCTCATTGACTTCCTCTTCCCTCTGTTCTTTATCATAGGCATAGCGCTAAGGTCGTTCCCATGGACCAGGGCTGCAGGAGGTTCGCTTATGGCCATGTTCATCGCATTTTACATAATATTCCCAGGCCTGCTCTATCCATTTATCTACTCGTCAAGTCTTACCGGCGTTACTGGCCTTGGATTATGCACCGGGTCTGCTTACAACACACTCTCGCTATGCCAAACCCCGGGATTCGTAAAAGGCACGTTCGTTGCAATACTTAACGGATTCCACGAAAGCTTTGCAATAGCTTATTACGACGACGTTAGCGCATTCGTGGACGGAATGGTACAGGTGGGGCTTAGCGTGATGGGGCTGATTGTCGCGCTGCTAATAGCATACGAGTCAACAGAAAAGATAGGAACGTTGTTAGGCGCACCTTCAGTTAGCGCGCAAAGAGCGCTGAGCAGGATACTATGATCGAAAACGCAACCGTAATGCTTGCAGGAAGTCCCTGCGTGACTACATTTGCAAGCTGCGTTACACAGTTCATTACTACGCCAACAAACATCTGGTTTCCGCTCTTCACTCTTGCAATAGGGATGGTTCTTGCAATCCTTGTTGTAATATACGCGCTAAGCCCACTGCTCGGGAGGAACGACATAAAGACCTGGGTTCGCATAAAGATATACGAGCTTCTGCTAACTTTGGTAATCGCCTTAGTGTTTGTTTCATTCTCCTCATTGCTATACACCACCAACCTTGTTCCAGTGTATGGCGCGGTTGGCATTGTGCCTAATGCGTGCAACCCTTCAAATCCAAGCGCATCTCCGCCAACCACAAATGTTGGGAACGTGTATTCACTTGCGCTATGTGACATGTACCAATTCAACCAAGACGTTTCCAGTTTCAGCCAGTCCTTATTTTACATGTCGCTTCTGGGAGGGATCTCGCCCGTATACAACATACACCCAGAATTCCTGGACTCCGGACCTGCGGATCTGGCGCAGGCTCTCACATCTCCAGCATACCCTGGAGTAGGATTTTCATTCAGCATACAACTTCTGCCTATACAAATCGTACATCAGTATATAGTGCCGTACATGAACGCGTTCTTCGGCGTAGTCATACTTTCAGAAATGCAGCAGATACTTCTCAGCGCATCAATGATAATATTCTCAACACTGATAATCATCGGCTTCTTTGCACGCGCTTTCTCAATCACAAAGACATTCGGAGGAGCAATGATCGCATTTGGATTGGGCTTCGGATTCATCTACCCACTTATCGTCAGCATAAGTTACGGTTTCCTTGACGTTGCAATAGAAAATACACAATTCTTCACCACAAACCTATTCCTTACATTCGCAATAAATCTCGCTCCAGACGTAATCTCACTGCTTCTCAGCGGAGGATGCACGCCTTCAGCAACTGCAGCCGTTTGCAACCCAAGCGCAATACCTGGCTTTACGCAATTCCTGCTCAGCGGAGGGTTTGTAGGTGCAGGATTATTGCTGATACCGCTGCTCAACCTTGTGATAGTAGATGCGTTTATCGTAGATACATCACGTGTCATAGGTGAAAGGATAGATCTTATGAGTTTGCTTACGAGGATATTATGATGAACCCAAGGAAAGTGGCTTTTATTGCAGTTCTCGTTTCATTGCTAGCTGCAGGAGTGCCAATGGCACAACTTAACGGATGCCAGTCCGGCACAGGAATCAATTCAGTGGCATACAACTTTGCAAACTGGTACTGCTCTGATATCAATCCTGCAGTATCTAGTGTCTGGGCAAACTGGCTGCCGGTGATGGCTCTTGTAGTAACAGTTGCAATATCCATTGCAACCGTAATTTTCATGTTCGGCACAGCGCTAAAAAATGAAAGGCTAAGGACATTCGGAGTAGCAGAGATTTATGAGGCAATGGCTACTGCAATTATGGTCGGTTTCTTCTTATTCCTGACCGCAGTGATGTTCGGACTGCTACCTGCCATGACTGCGGGCCCTATAGATCCATACAATGCAGCCCTCACTTACATCGCAACCACAATCAATACAACATCAACTACGTCATCAAACCTCTTCAATGTCGCT
>JAGWHH010000068.1 GCA_028866935.1 Microcaldota archaeon
AATTTCATATACCAATGGTACAACTTCAGTTCTGGATTCTTCGCAGTCCCAATCGCAAACCAGATTTCAAACTCTCTCACATTGCCATTTAACGCAATAGGAAACTACTCGTATGCTTTAGTTGTAACAGACCAAGGCACCACTACCTTACCAAAAGCTTCCAGTATATCAATTCCAGTTAACATAACTGTGAAATATACTACATACACTGCCACAACATGCAATAGCATCAGCTCCGGAAGCACTAATACCTCATGTTCTGTATCTGCTTCTACATCTCCAGGCATATTCTGCTGGAGCTCTGCAGGAAATGGTAACCTAAATGCGCCATCCTGGCCAGTATCCAGGATTGCATCAGGAGAAAGTGGCACATTCTCAAATGTTGCACAGACCGGATCTCCATGGACTTCTAATTCATACACATGCACTGCTTCTGTGTCAAGTTCGGCTTACGAGCCTGTGCAAATAGCGGGTCTTTCAGTCAACGCCAACGGAGTAATGGAATACGGCGGGGAAGGCGGCGCAACTGCCAACAGCGTAAGATCATTCTCCTTCACCTACAACACGGATTCAGGAAATCAGCCCGAGGCAGTGGCTTTGATGGTCTCCTGCGGTTGGTGGTCCTGCGGATATACGATAAATTGGCCATCAGGCTGCAGCCAGATATTCATGTACCCTCCAGGACAGGCCAGTTCAGTTGCTCTTGCCCTATGCAACCAGATGGAAGGCAATTCATACACTATCAGTGATCCATCCTTAGGCGGACCTAGTACCGGTGTGACGTTCTCGTATGCAAAGTTTGAAAACGGCACATGGAACGGAGTACTTCCACCCCCGCCCCCAACTCCAACGTTATCTGCTTCAACCTCTCCAAATGCCACAGCAGGTCGCGACGAAAAATTCTCTGCAACAGTTTCGGAGGGCGCAGCCCCCTATACCTACAACTTCCTGGTCTACAATTCAGTCACTAACCAACAACTGGGCAATGACCTTACGACCTCAAACACATTTAACTGGCTAATTCCTACTGCAGATGTAGGCAATACCATAACTGCAAATGTCTTCGTAACAGATTCAGAACCTACAAAAGTGACAACAAATTCGATAAATCTACCTGCAATAACTATAGGCCCATCCTCTTCAAATGCCTTATACACTGCCAGCACCTGCAATAATATCGCCATATCCGGCACGAGCACATCATGTTCTGTAACTTCATCTTCATCTCCAGGAGTCTTTTGCTGGGCTTCCGCAGGAAACGGCGCATTAACTACGCCATCATGGCCGATATCTCAAAGTGCATCAGGAGAGGGCGGCCCATTCTCAAATGTTGCGCAGACAGGCTCTCCATGGACAGGAGGATCTACATGCGCATCTTCAGTATCAAGTTCAAGTTACGAACCTGTACAAATAGCAGGACTTTCGGTAAGCTCAAACAGCGTAATTGCATACGGAGGAGAGGGCGGCATGACTTCAAACAGTGTAAGCTCATTCTCCTTCACATACAATACTGACTTGGGAGTTCAGCCTGAAGCGGTGGCACTCATGGTATCTTGTGGCTGGTACTCTTGCGGATCCGCAATAAATTGGCCTTCAGGATGCAATCAGGTCTTTCTCTATCCTCCTGGAGATTCAAGTTCAGTGGCCCTGGCCCTATGCAACCAGACAGAAGGCGATTCTTACACAATAAGCGATCCTCAGCTGGGCGGAACTACTGCTGGAGTTGCGTTCTCATACGCAAAGTTCCAGAACGGTGCATGGAGTTGATTTTATGACCAAGAGCATGCTTCACTTTTATGAAAATTCAGCCATAGACGTAGACGAATTTAGCGACAGCGAGGCCAAAGACCTTGATACTGTGGTAACTAATGTCAACGACAATATTTATGCATGGAAAATAGGCGATGCACTTACTCCTGAGCAGGCAGGAGCTCTTCTTTCAAGATACAGCAGGACCTCACTAACTGGCAGAAGGCTTTACCTCAAGGAGTTTCTTCCCAACAAGCACCGCGGCAGCGAGTTCTTCAACGCATGGCTTGTAGATTACGGCGATGACTCAATACAGGAAATGGCAGGAGGGATACCTACCTCATGCGAATACATCTCAAACGTAGCTGCAAAGGAGATTGAGGATTCACGAATGGGCTCATACATCGAGAAATCAACAAGGTACGTATCATTTGACAAGAAATTCAAGAACGGAGACTACATGTTCTACAAGGACCCTGCAATAATGTCATCAAAGTTTGCAGATGACTACCTTGCACTCATGACTGATTTGTTTGATTCTTACATAAAGCACACCGAGCCAATGTCAAAGTACATCAAGGACAATAACCCAATAGATAAACAGAAGTTCAACATAGGCAACCACATAATAAACATCTCAGAACTAAGCTCAAAGCTTGAGGAAGAACTTGGAGTAACAGCGCAGGACCTCCAAAAGTCATATGACAACGCCATAAAGGCAAATGCCCTTGACTTCATGAGAGATTACCTTCCAATGTCAATTCTTACACACGTGGGAGTTAGCATGAATGCAAGGTCCTATGAAAATACAATAATAAAACTGCTCTCCTCTCCTCTTTACGAATGCAACTCTATTGGCAATAAGATGCACGCAGAGCTAAGCAAGGTTGTACCATCGCTACTCAACCGCATCAATGAAAAGCACGGCCTTGCGCAAAGAGCGTACATATCAAGCACAAGGCACGATACCCTCTCCACAGTAACGAATCTTACACACAACATACGGCTAAAAGAGGACAAGGAACTGATACGACTTGTGGATTATACTGGAAAAGGAAGCAAAGACCCAGACATGGTTGCAGAGAATGACCTTGCAGCATTCATAATATACAAGGCAGGAAATGGATACTCTCTTGCTCAATGCAAGGAGATAGCAGCATCGCTGAACAAAGGCCAAAAAGACCTCATAATATCAAAATACATCGGAGAGAGAAAGAACAGGAGGCACAAGCCAGGCCGCGCATTTGAAAATATATACTACACGTTTGACTCATGCTGCCGTATAGGCATATACCGCGACCTCCAGAGGCACAGGATAGGGACCCAGGAGAGGCAGAGCTTCACGGTGAGGCACGGATACAACATGAGGGATCAGTATAGGCACATTGGAATAGATGAGGATTATCTAAGCAAGGTGCATCGCGTAATAGAGCTTTACAACAAGATAGCGCAGACCATGCCTTACCAGGCGCAGTATGTAGTTACATTCGGGTTCAACATAAGGTGGTATTACACATTCAATGCAAGGCAGCTCTTCCACTTCTGCGAACTTAGGACCGGCCCAGGAGGCCATCCTGATTACCGTGACCTGACCCAGAAGGCATTCCACGAAGTCGCAAAGGTGCACCCTTCAATATCAAAGCACCTGAATTTCATAAACCTGGAGGCAAAGCATCTCGGGCGCCTTGAATCAGAGATAAGGATAGCGCAGAAGAAGAACAAGCTGGAGAATCAGCAGAAGCAGGGGGCTTGATTATGGACCCAAAGCTTGGAGTCAGTGTTGCCGCAGGTGCGTACATAATAGATCCAAAAGGCAGGATACTGCTTATCAGGGCACCTCATTGGCACAACCAATACATGATACCGGGAGGCCACATCGAGTACGGAGAAAGCATATTCGATACTGTGAAAAGGGAGGTCAAAGAGGAAGTGGGTCTTGATATAGAGCCTATGGGGGTGATCATAGTCGCAGAGGACATATTCCCAAAGGGGCATGTCAGCAAGATGCATTACATTTACTTCGATGTCATCTGCAAGCCCAGGAATACAAGGGTTAAGCTTGACAAGTTCGAGGCCACATCCTACGTATGGGCAGAACCAGAAAAGGCGCTAAGGATGGTGAAGCACCGCACGCTCAAAAGGGGAATAAGCGAATACATAAAGCAGAAGAAAGAGGGATTCAATCTAATAGACATTTCCTAAGTATATGGCATTCGAATTATACTATTTGTACTCTGTTACTTTCTCCAATACTCTTAAAATCAGGGTCTCTTGTTAGAATATAATCATGGTTTGAAAACGAAATGCCTGCTATAAGTATATCATTTTCATTTATTTCTTTGCCCTGCTCTCTAAGCTTACGATACAATCGCGAAGCTTCATCCGCAGATTCACTGTCAAAATAGTATATTTTCAAAGTCGACAAAAGCTCTGCAGCTGCCTCGCGCTTTATTTTTTCGCCGTGTTTAAGCAATTCGTATTCAGTTATCGATGTAGTGGAAAGCTTTTCATCTTTAGCAATTGATTTTAGCAAGGTAATAATGCCAGCATCCCCCCTCAAGTAATCTATCAATACGCTCGTATCCAGGCATACCACAATATCACCAACCAAATTTTCTGCCCCTGTTTGATGCTCTTTCCTTTGATATTATTTTCTGAAGTTCATTGAGTTTCTTCGCATCGCCCTTAAGTAGGCCAGCAAGTTTCCAGAATTTTGCGTTATTGCTATCAATCCCAATCTTTTCACGTATATACTCTGAAAAGCTTTTCCCGCCCTTTCGCCGTGATAGTTCTTCGTATACGTCATCCGATAATGATATCTGCCTTGCCATTAAATCACTAATATTTATATGTATACATATCTATACATATTTAATACTTTTGCATGGGAACGCAAAAATATGTATACAGGCTAGATGCTTATGAAGACAATAATGATAAGTGATGAGACGTATGAAAAGCTTTCATCAATAAAGGGCAAAAAAAGCTTCACTATCCTACTTTCAGAGCTCGTGGAAAGCCTAAAGCAAAAGAAGAGCTATGACATAATGAAGTTTGCAGGCACAATGAGCAAGTCAGAGGCCAACGAAGTGGAAAAGTCGCAAAGAAGATAAGGCAAAGTGCAAAGGCTAGAATATGAAGGTATCCCTAGATTCGTCAGCAATAATAGAGTTCCTGAAAGGAAACAAGAAGGTGAATGGGGCAATAACTTCGGCAGATGAATTATACACCCGCTCAACATGCGCCTACGAAGTGCTGTTAGGCGAAGAATTTGAACAGGCAAAAGGCATACACTTTGCATATCGCAGCACGGTTAAGTTTTTTGAGTCCATTTTAACCTTGCAATTTACCTATGATGACTCGATAAAGGCCGCCAAGATAGCCACAGGACTTATGCTAAAGGGAAGGAAAGTTGACGATTTCGATGTGCTAATAGCCGCACAGGCGCTTTCTAGCGCAGCAACACTCCTTACAAAAATGCATAGCAGAAAGCCCACGATTTCCAATCGTGGGATGAATGCGAATGGTTTGCAATTTGATAGAAGT
>JAGWHH010000069.1 GCA_028866935.1 Microcaldota archaeon
ATATGACATATACAAATCAATTCAACTTATTACTGAATGAATATAAATTGATTAAAACGAAAGAAAAAGAATCTTATGAAGAAATGCCAGTCAATAAAAATAGGTATTTAATATCAATATAATACATTGCTTATTATTGCACTTGGCAGCATGCATCCTGCGTATCTCCTAGCCCACTTCCTGTATTACTATTCTTGGAATAGAGACTTAAAAAGTTTTGTTTTCTAGCCGCCTCCTCCTCCGCCTGAATCCATTATATCACCTAGATATCTAATTCAATATTAGGCAATCTGCTTTTAAACCTTTCCTATTTATTCTGAGTTCCAGATTGGCTGAGGAGATTAGTGCTTTCTAACGCTGACTTTTGCTACGCTGCTTACGGGCTTTGTACGTGGAGTATCGTTGACCGCCCTTATTTTGTATCTTTCCAGTTTTCGGGGTATCCATGCATAATGTATATTGTTTGTACCGTGGGCAACCTGCTTCCCGTTGATTAATAGCCCAAGTCTCTCCTTCTTTCCCCTCGCACCTGGAACAGTAACTGTTATGATGTCCTTATGACCAAGGCGCGGATGCTTGTTTGATATTCTTAATCTAGGCCGCATGTTAGCTCTATGATGACCCCTTTTAGCATAGTGGTGCAGGTCTGCGCCGTTAGAGGATGTGTTATTGGATGTGCTTGATGAAGTGTTGGAGGAAGCATTGAATGTTATACTGTAGGCAGCATTTTCTTTTGGTGTGCTGTTTATCGCTTTGATGGTGTAGGTGCCAGTGCCAGCAGGCATCCATGAGTAGGTTATATTTCCATTGTTACTTGCTACTTGAGTTCCGTTTATGTAAAGAGTGAGCGCAGGTGGCGCAGGAGTTGCATAGCCTGTTGGTTGGTCCATGTTGCTAGGAGCTTCTCCAATAGGGAAGGACTGGGCTAAGCCAGGTGTCGTAACAGTTATAGTCTCGCTTCTTCCGCTTGTGTACTGGGCAGGCAAAACAGATATGTCCGGAGTGGTTCCCCATGACCTCTGCATTACTATTTGTCCTTGACCTACCAGGGCACCGTTGTAGAAGGCCTGGCTTTGCACTAGGAAGCTTCCCCCATATGCAACATCAATTCCCTGGGGGAGGGGATAGTAAGCGAAAGCTGTTGTATAAGGCCTATTTGCCAAGGCAGCGCCGTTAATCGAATAGGTTTTGCCAGTAGCAAGTACCTTTATAGTGTATTCCATCTTTGCAAAAACAGTGCCTGTGGTAGGTATTCCTGGAAGGCCAACAAGTAGCTGTGATATTGCAAATTCTTTATTTGCTTGGGTGCCTCCAAGTGGCGCAGCTTCTACAGTAAATTGCGTCACGCTCTGCTGAGCAATGGCAGCATTGTCCATAAATGGAACTGATAATGCTGCAATAGCAAGGGTAGTGCCAGTTGCTATCTGAGCAGCCCGCTTCAGTGAGGATATGTTTCCTATTTCGCCTACTCCCCTTATAAGCCTTGCAAGGTTTCTTTCAGTAATTTCGACATTATTCACATTAAGTGTTTTGAGACCCATCTTTATCCCTATACCATAACGTAACTAAAGGTATTAAAATCGTTATGTTTTTCCGGAATAGTGGCTCTGCAAAGAAAGCTAAGGGCAGTACCATAGATAGCTCATAAGAGAGGGAGTATTACAGCTTCCGCCTGAGCAAGAAGTGCTGTACATCGATGATTGCTGAGAGCCGCTATCTGGCCCAGAATAGCAGTTCCCATCAAAATTACCTTTGTTATCTACACATTTCCATACATTTTGGAAACAGTATCCACTACTTGTCTTTTTATCTACAGGCCCAAGGCCATCGTAGATGGTTACAGGAATTGATGCAGTAGGAGCAGGCTGGCAAGAGATAGAATATTCGTTATAGGCTGGACCCCCGTTTGCGCCAGGGTTTGTAGCGGCCGAATTGCCCCATGTGCCGGAATACTCTGTGCCGCCATTCACTAACGAGCTGCCGTATGGGTCGGTTAGGCTCTGAGCTGAAGCAGACGCAGTGCTATAACATGGAGTAAATGACGCCGTCTCTGTTATGGGAGCTGCGGGCATAGTGAATGCGCTAGATATCGTGCAGATTGGCGGAGGGTTGTGGATGCTTGGGGCAGCCATACCCAAAGCAGCATTGCATCCGTCAGGATAACCTGCACTTGGAGAGCAGCCTGGGAGTGCCTCATAAACCCCTGGACCAAATGCGCCGCTAGAATCATAGAATACTTCTGTAGGGGTTCCTGCAGCAGATTGCACCTGCGGCCCGTAGTATGCAGCTAGAAAATCGTAAGCGGAAGGGGAGTTTACTGATACGCCACCATAATTGAAGCTGCTTGAGCAGTAGCTTGAACTGTAGTAACCAGACCAGGATCCGTACATGTAGCCGCTGTACCAAGACCAACCAAGCGAGCCGCTTTCCCATGTGCCGCCAACATTTACCCCGCAGCCTCCTCCTGCAGAGCATCCTGCAACTGCTCCAGTAGGTTGCATTGTGAGTGTAATCGGAGTGCCTACAGGTATGCACATCTGCCCCCCGTTAGCACCTAATGTAGATCCAGAGCCTCCGCTTGCGCTTGCATCGCCTTCTCCGGTCATTCCTATATTAATACTGCCGTCGGCGTATGCCTCACCGAATGTCAAAGTGAGGCATGGATAATATACTGCTACCACAACAGTCGGATTAGTAGATATTGTAGCTGAACCTGGGCCTTGAAACTGCCAGCCAGGATTTGTATTGGGAAGTATTGTTATGCCCGTCCCCGGTACATACCAGTTGTTGGGGCATCCTGCATTTGAGGTGGGCGATGGGACCGGGCTGCCTCCAGCAGAAGGGCTTGCAGATAACTCCAGCTGGTAGCAAGGAGTATAAGTCGCAGTCTCGACGACGTTCTCTCTCATGATTACCGTGGGATTCTGCGTTGTGCCTGAATAAGTGCCGTCGGGGCCCGGGCTTGCGGAGCTGTATGGAGGAAGGGTGGTGAAACCTGGCACGTATGGGTTGGACCCGCTTCCTGCCCATGCGCTGCCATCGCTGCCGTCCCAGACCCAGTTTGGCGATGTTGGATTAGCGTACAATGTGACAGCAGTATCAGGGGCATACTGCCCTGAAGGGCATCCGCCTGAAGATGCTGGTGAGGCGCTTGGCGCGCCTCCCCCGTTTGTTGTCGATAGTGTAAGCGAATAGCATGGCACGACGTAGTTTGCAAGAAGCGTTGCTGGACCTTTTACTGTGAATCCCGGAGAGGTGCAGGCAGTTGACGTGGCGTAAGAACCGCCCCAGTCAGTGAATTCGTACCTGTATGAATAGTAAGACGCAGGAATGGTGCATAACTGGCTTATTGTCACCCCGGTCGTAGGGGCGTTGTATGTCATTTGCGCAGGGCTGCAGCCTGCGCTGCCGCAGCCAAAATCATACCCTATCCCGAGGTTCGTCCCTGGAGCTGCGTAGCCCTGCGATGCGAGGAGCGCAGATGTGTCTGTGGGGTCGGATGTCTGGTACTGGAAGTATGCGTCCCATGATGCCGAGGCGCCTGCGGGTTGCTGCGCGATAGTTATGGGGTAAGTAAATGTTGCAGTAAGTGAGCCTTGCCCTGCAGATGTCGCCGTAGTTGCAAGAGTGTATGGCGCCGCAGCCTGAACGGTGCCTGAAGTGCTCCATGACTTGAACTTTGCATTTGGTATTCCAGGAGCGGATGCGTAAATGTCGTATGCCTTTGAACCGAGAAAATCTACGGTGGTGCCACTGGGATACGGTTCGCCGTTTACTGTGACCTCTCCGTTCAGTGGGTTGACAAACAGCTGCACCCCTGAAAGCATGACGTTTGCGGATACATACGTCGTACTTGTGCCAGATGTGTTGAACGTGCTGCACAGTTTACCGGAGCATTGATTATAAGAAACCTGGAACCTGGGGTTTAGTTCTGTCCCTGCCGCTGGCCTGTATCCAATTAATGTCGCATTGCAGAAAACTGTAGATCCCTGAATTGCGTTTGTTGGGAAGCATGCGCCGACAAATGAGGACTGGGAAGAGGTTGGGTATACAACCAGCGCGTTGGTGGGAAACGTAAGTGTTGTCCCTAGGTTGTTTGTGAATACGAGTATTGCGGTTGATGCGATTCCGTTTGAAGTAGAGATTGATAGCTGCTGGCAGCTGAGCTGCGCCGAGAGGTAGCATGCTGAAGTGACAGGAGTTGGAGTTTTTGAATTTGTCAGTAATGTTGAAACAATAGCAATTACTATTATTAGAAGGATGAGCGCTGCGGTGAATATTGAAAGATATTCGATTGACATTTGGGCTTTGCTTTTTTTAGCGCCTTCGATGAGTTTTCTTTTGCCTGATGACATAAGAGAGCCTGATAGGATATTGGATGGATATCATTTAAATACATCTCTTTCTTTAGAAGGTCTTCCTCTTCGTAGACCTGCTCCGCCTTGACTATGAACCCGCAGTCTCCTTCGGTTATTGCAACTTACCGTACTGATTGCAGTTGCGCAGTTAGTGTAATGCCCGCTAGTATTAGTGTGATGCCAGTTTACTTATTTGAAGGGCCGATGGTTCCTCCCGTGTTCTTGTACTCCTGCCCTGCCTTTGGAGCCTTTGCGTTCTTTGAATGTATCTGCTTCTTATTAGGGCCAGGTGTTCCCCCCGTGTTCTTGTACTCCTGGCTTGCATGTGATACTGGCGCTGGTGTGCCTCCGGTACCTGATGTGCGCGCGGCGCCCATTGCTACTGAAGGAGATATGGCAGAGATCCCTGAAGCTGCAACAAATGTAGCCAATGCAACTGTCGTTGTCCTCTTGACATTCTGCAGTGTACTTGTGTTGCCTTCTGGAATCTTGTGTTGAGCCTCACTCTTAGCAAGCCTTGCCTTTGAAATAGTCATATACCCACATATTTCCTTTTGTTTTCCACATATTTAAGTCTTTGGAATGGTGTGACTTTGGGACAAAAATAGTCAATCATCTTTTATAACCAAATAGACCTCCTTTCCAACATATTCCTTTGGACAGTCAACTTTTGCTCCATTTCCGAATGGGGTTACTTTTCGTTTTAAAAATCCTACAATCCCATCTACAGTAATTTTTGTTTTATGCTCAATATTTATTTTTCTCACAGCATCACCATAATAGTATATACTAAGTATATACTTAAATACCTTTCTATACAATATTATTATGATGGAAAAGAACAAAATGTTAACGAATAAGCGATTCCGAAAGTTTCTCTCAGAATTCAATCAAATTGTAGAGGCATATCACGACTCCTACGTCA
>JAGWHH010000006.1 GCA_028866935.1 Microcaldota archaeon
CGTACCTGATAGCCTATCTGATGTGACCCTACATTTACTTTGACGATGGTGATACTATGTAAATGTCAACTCCCTAGCTCTACTATAATTACTTATAATATTAATTATTAATTGATGCTATTGCGAAATGAAAGAGAGTGCGTACAAAGCATTCCCCAAGTAACTAACCGCATCCTTATAAGTTTGGCCAGCGCCAGGAACCTGTTCTCCAAATGGCAGTTAATCGAATCTGACTAAGGTTTATTGCAGGCTCCACAGATAGCTATAAAAGGCTTTTTATGCAAGTTATTGGTGTAAGTGCAATTTTTCTTTCTGAGTGGGTTTTAAGCTTACCGTGAATACATGGAATACACTAAATTCGAGAAGTCCACAATCATAGGCGCAAGGGCTCTGCAACTTGCATACGGGGCACCTCCACTGATAAAGGTACCTGACAGCATATACGATCCGTTGGCCTTGGCAGCAATAGAGTTCGAGGAAGGAGTAATTCCAATAGTCGTTGTAAGAAAATCAAGCAAATAAAGCGGTCACATGGACCATCAATATGACATAATTGTAGCGGGTTCTGGAATTGCCGGATCACTTGCAGCCGCAGGAGCAGCAAAGGGAGGTGCAAAGGTTCTTCTTCTAGACAGGAACGATTACAAGCAGGCAGGCAAGAAGACAAACTGGGGATGGGTCTGCGGAGACGCAGTTGCAAATACCCATGTGGATTTCGTTGCAAAAGAGATAGGCTTAAGACTTACGGAGCCTGTACTTGATGTCGCAGTTGATGGGGTACAGGTTCTTAGCCCAGACCTTACAAGGAAGTTCCAATTCGAAGGGGCAGGATACAGCCTTGACAGGCCAAAGCTTGCAAAGACTCTTGTTGATTTTGCGGTAAAAAACGGCGCAGACTACAAGCCTCACCACGAAGTTGAAGGCCCAATCATCGAGAACAATGCTGTTGTTGGAGTATATGGCAGGGACGAGAAGAACGAGCAGTTCAGGGCAAGTGCAAAAATAGTCATAGACGCACTTGGCGTGGCAAGCACAATAAGGCGAAAGCTGCCAAAGAACAACTACATAGAAAACATGGTAAGCACCGATGATATAGAGTCAACAGGCAGGTACATATACAAGTTTGAGGCTGACACAAGCGACCTAAATTACTACGATCCAAAGAATGCACTAATACATCTCAACCAGCAGCTTGCGCCTGGCGGATACGGCTGGGTATTTCCCAAGTCAAAAGGCAGAATAAACATAGGCATCGGCGTTGAGAAAAAGAGCCTTGAGATAAGGAACGAGAGACTAAACAAGAAAGACACTCTCCATTCCCTTATAGACCAATACGTCCAATGGAATCCTCATGTAAAGAATCCTGTAATAGACGACCAGGATGCAAACGGGAAGGGCTACTGGTCAGTGACCGTAAGAAGACAGTTCGACAGTCTGGTATATCCTGGATACATGGGCGCGGGGGACTCAATGGCAATGCCAAACCCCATAAGCGCAGGAGGCATAGGCCCGGCGATGTCCTCCGGCGCAATAGTGGGAAAGATAGCAGCACAGGCTGTAGCAGCAAACGATGCAAGCCTAGAATTTCTGTGGAGATACAACTTGAGGTTCAACGAGATATACGGAAACAAGACTGCCGGACTTGAAGTTTTCAGAATATACCTGCAATCACTTAACAACGACCTGATCAACTACGGAATGGCAAAATTCCTTACGGAAGAAGAGGCTGTGGATATAAGCTACGGCAGAATACCAGAGATAACAATTGCAAGCACATTCCAGAAGGTGCTTAGCGGAATATCAAACATAAACGCGTTCAAGAACCTGCTGTTTGCAGTAAAGCGCATGAAGGAGATGAATGCACTTTACGAAAGGTACCCTGAAACTCCTGCGCAGTTCGATGCGTGGAAGAGAGAGGTAAATAGCAAGATGCATGAAGTAAAAGAGAAGTTCAAGCCAAACCCAATCTAAGCCCGATCTTATGCATGTCAAGTCAGAATTTAGGGAGGTTACTCAAGCAGGCAGAGCGAGCGAGTTTTTCAAGAACACCCTTTCAAGAATGGATGGCAACGGTAGCATAAGGCTAGAAGAGGTCAAGATGTGCGTAGTATTTCCAATAATAGCAAAAAGCCCTTCAGGCATCAGCATGAGCGACCTTTGCGAGAAGTGCAATCTGGAGGAGGGGTTTGATAACATGGGCACATACAACATAACAAAGGCGATAGGGAGACTTGGGGACATGAACCTGATCTTAAACAAGGGAGGTTTAATTGTCGCCACCAATCACGGCAATGCACTGTTCTCATTTTTTGAAGACCGTGAAATGGTAAAGGACTGGCTTGCCTCACAAACAAAGAGTGCAATACAAAACGGCACAGATCCTATTCAAGTCGTCAGAAACATTCTGAAGGTCAATGATTTGGTGCATAATATGGTAACTGATCCACAGCCAAAGAAGAGATTCCTAAGCAGAGCATTAAGGATTGACTAGGTCCTCTCAAAATAAAGTAGCACGTTTCCTGATTTGAAGTTGCGGGTCTTTACAAGCTTGAGCTCAAGCTTCTCGTTAAGGCCCACAAACAGCCTCTTTCCATTCCCTATCACTACCGGATTTATCATTATCCTAAACTCATCTATCAGTCCCTCCTTAATTAGTGATACGCTAAGGTCAGAACTCCCCCCAATCCAGATTCCCTTTCCTCCCTGCTGCTTAAGCCTCTTTATCTCATCAGGATCTACTTCATGACGTAAGGTCACATTTTTCCAGTTCTTCCCTTCCTTAACGCTCTTCATCTTTCTTGAAAATACGATCTTCTCCATGTTGTTTATCAAATGAGCAATCTCAAGATTGTCCTTTGACGCCCTGGGATCGGATTCGGCTTTGGGCCAAAATGATTCAAAAAGCTCATACGTCCTTCTCCCAAAGAATATCAGGCCTGCTTCCTTGAGCTGCACTATTGCAAATTTATTGAACTCATTATCGACATGATGCCAGGACAGGTCATGATTTTGCCCCTCAAAAAACCCATCAAGGCTCACCATCATAAAGAGAGTTATTTTCCTCATAGCAACACTAAAATGCCCCATCCTTGTTAAGAAGATTCATAGATATTTCCTGCGCGCAGTCCCAGAATTCGACCATCTTGCCATTCTTGAACCCGAGAAGATGTACTGCTATTAAACCATTACTCTTTCTCTTGTAAAGAATGAGGTTTGAGTGCACAGCCACAAGGTCCCCATCTACAAGCACGTCCTTTATAACCAGCCGCTTTCCAGGAAACCGGATATCGTTTTCCTTCATCGCATTCTTCAGTGCGCGAAATCCAGCAGGCGTAAAGATATTATGATGCTTGCCATCCATATCTGCGTATTTCTGATATGCGTCATCTATCCTACCATCTACTATCAGCTTGAGGAACTGTACAGCAGATTGCTTCACGTCTGACTTCTCCATGCTATCCTTTTGCAGAAAATACTTTTAACTCTTGGCAAGATGTTCGGCAAATTATCTCTTCTTGGCCTTCTCGATCTTAATCTCCTGGGCCATCTTCTTTTTTGCCAGCTCGGGGAACCTGATGTAAAGGATCATGGCATTTGCATGCCCATGCCCCAATCCGCATTCACTCTTCAGCCACCTAAGCATCTCGCTGTGGGTCGAGAGCCCCCTCTTTCTCGCCTCCTTCTGGTAGTATTCGGGGCCCTTCCCAGTGCGCGCTTTTATGTTATCCAGGTACGCCCTGTACGTCAAGAAGTCACCGCGCCCTCATCAGGAATTCTCCAAGCTTGTCAATCTGCTGAGTGAAGCCCGCCTGCATTCCGGCAACCGCCCTTTCACCGTCCTTGGTGACCTTTGTAACTACCACGTGCAATGTCATCTTCGTCTTTCCTTCGATGTCCTCCAGGATTACGGTCTGCCTGTTCTCAAGCATGATGCCCTGCTTGTCATCCAACGCGTTCCCGGTGAGCACGAAGCGCTCGTAAGGCACCACTTCATCAAATGTGCCTCTCATCGGCCATCTCATTCCCTTTGCAGGGCCAAGCTCAGGCCCGGCTTCCATCACTATGTAGATTTCCCCTCCCTTGCGCGCATCCACTTCGCATATCGGATTGGTAACTCCGCGAGGGCCGAACCACTGCTTAAGCAGCTTAGGGTCAGTCCACGCCTTCCATACGAGTTCACGCGGCGCATCGAACGTACGCGTTATTGTCAACTCCTTTAGTCCCTTTTCATTTGCCATATTATCACTTATTAGCGTTCTTCTTCTGTTCTCTTTCCAATAACTTTTCCAATTCATCAAAGCGGCGGTTCCACAGCTTTGTCATTCTGGCCGTCCAGTCCTCTATCTCTTCGATAGAATCGGGATTTATCCTGTAGATGTGCTGCTGCGCGCGCTTTTCCATTATGACTACTCCAGCATCTCGCAGTATCCCAAGGTGCTGCGACACTGCCTGCGGGCTTATTTCAAACCCCTCGTATATCTGGGTCGCAGTGCAGCTTCCATTAGCCGCAAGGATCTCAATCACCTTTCTCCTTCTCGGTTCGGCGATTGCGGAAAATACGTCCATGCTTGAATATTATAAAGCAATTACTTAATAAAGCTTTTGCTTAAATAAGGAAAACCGGCAAAACCGCAATTGACAAAGAGATATTTAAGCAGCGGCAGCACATCATGGCGATAGATGAAAACATGAAGGCATGGAGGAAAAACATACTGGAGCATAATTTAGTCGGGGCGCTCACAGTTCTCGAGCTAGTCCTAAGCGTAATATTTCTTGTAATATCCTATATTACAGGAAGCCTGTACTTTAAGGGAGTCGGAATCGGATTGGCAATTGCCTGGGTGACGGGCGCGGTAGCCTATCTTTTCAAAAAGAAATATGTAAAATCATGAAGCATCAAAGAGCGCATTGCATACTCCGAAATCACTTCAGCATATTGCCGTAAAGGTCGTATGTATCAGACTTTGCGAAGTCAAAGAGCTTGTTGTTTAGAAGAGGTATGTGCTCCTCAGTCTCGCGGCTCACCCTGCTTCCTATTATGAGCCTGTTAAATGCAGGGGCAGCCACAAACTTTATGCCTTTATTGTACTTTTTGTAATGCTCTTTCATGCCCTCCCCAGAAGGCGCAACCAGCCAGGCCTTGCTGTCCACTCCGTTAAGATGCGCTGCGATATGTCCATGCCCGCAGACTATATATTTCTTCATGACCGCCTCTTCTGAGGGGAGAGCGTTGCCATGCATCAGCGCAACGTCATCAAGCAAAAGCTCCTTTGCGATCGGTATGTTAAACCCCATCCCACCAAGTATCTGGTCAAGATTTGCATCGTGGTTGCCCTTTACTATATTCACATCAATACCCTTCATCACGTCAAAGAATTCCTTAAGCATCAGCATATCCGTCCTAACCATGTTTGCAAGGCTATCCTTAACGTCGCCAAGCAGCACGACTTTCTTTGAGTCATTCTCCTTGCATATCAAGAGAAGTTCTTCGGCCATTCTGCGCGCAGGATTAGGAAACATGACTCCGGAATCTGCAAACTTAGATTCCATGCCTATGTGCAGATCTCCAGCCACCACCACCCTCTCCTTCTCCACAAGCAATGCCGGCACCGCGTTGATGAACGAGATTGACATATAGGCATTTAATTCTTGCAAGGCTTATAATTATGGTTGTCTGATGGCAGATGGATCTATTAGCATTGGAAAGATATTGGGAATTGACATCGAGTTGCATTGGTTATTCATACTGATGATTGCGTTCTTCTTCCTACTTAGTCCTCTCTGGGGCCTGGTATGGGTACTGCTCTTCGTGTGCGTTCTGATCCACGAGCTTGCACACTCCATAACAGCAAGAAGGAACAACGTGAAGGTAAGCAAGATAGTGCTCATCCCACTAGGCGGAGCCTCGATAATAGATGATACAAGGATAGACACCTCTGTAGAGTTCAGAATATCGATAGTGGGGCCTATAACCAGCCTGGTTCTGGGAGGGATATTCGGCATATCTGTTCTATTTACGCCGCCGGGCCTGGTAACATTCCTTGTGCAGTACCTCTTCCTGATAAACATACTCCTAGGGATCTTCAACATCCTTCCAATATTCCCTATGGATGGCGGCAGGGTGATGCGAAGCTACTTAGAGAAGCGGATGAGCTTCTTTAAGGCAACAATGACTACTGTTAAGGTAAGCAAGTACTTCATGGCACTAATGATAATAGCTGCCCTTGCGTTGTTCGTAGTGCCTAATCAATACACCTTAGGCAGCAGGGAGGTAATATTCCTATGGACTATCTTTATTGTATTTTTCCTTTACCAGGGCGCAATAGCAGAACAGGACAGCGCAATAGTAAGGCATGAAACAGAAGGCGTAAGGCTCAGGGAGGCCCTGACCAAGGATTATGAAGCAGTGGACTACAATTCAGATCCGGGCAGTCTTTACAATATAATAAAGTCAAAGAACAGGCACCTGATAGTATCAAAGACTCCGGACGGGCAATACGTGCTGATAAATGTGTTTGGCAGGAACCAGCTCCAAGGCGCGCGAAGACTTTCTGACCTATCTATACCTATACCAAACCTTGATCCCAACATGGGCATGGCAGAGGCGCTTGCTAAGATAGATACAAACCCATACCGTATTGCCGCAGTAGTAAGCAAGGGAAAGCTGGTTGGTCTTGCAACAGGCAACCACTTAAGGGCATTCATCTCCCTTCATTCGATATACAGACGCAGCGGGAAAGGTTTTTAATAGCTTTTAGCGCTAATTTATACTGCGACCGGTTGTATTAGATGCTGTACTTAAAGTCGATTACGCTTGATAAGTTCAAGTCATTCAAGCATGCAGAGCTGCTTTTCAGCAAGGGATTCACGTGCATAGTAGGGCCCAACGGGAGCGGGAAGAGCGTCATATATGATTCGCTTGCAGTTGCCCTTGGATCTCCATCTCCAAGCGAGCTGAGGGTAAGCTCGCTTAGCCAGCTGATAAACAACACCGTAAAGCACAAGTCTGGCGAGCATGCAAAGGCGCATGTAAAGCTAGAATTCGGAGGGGACCAGAACGTTACGGTTGTAAAGGCCATAAGGTCGGACTCAAAGACGCTCTACAAGCTCAACGGCAAGAATATGTCAAGAAGGGAAGTAATAGAGTTTCTCTCAAAGAACAGCGTGAGCGTTGATGATACCACCACGATTGCCCAGGGGGCCATAGACGGCATCTCGAAGCTGAATTCAAAGCAAAGGCGCGGACTAATAGATGTTGCAGCGGGAATAAAGGACGTTGAGGAGAAGAAAGCAGAGGCAATAAAGGAGCTTGATAAGGCGGACCAGAAGATAAGCGAAGCAAACGTAATGCTTAATGAAAGGCAGGGATTCCTCAGGGAGCTTGAGAAGGAAAAGGAGGCAGCAGAAGAGTACATAAGGATGAACCATAGGGTAAAGCTTCTCAGGTACAGCGTGTTGACATCAAGGTATGCGGACCTTAACGAAGCATTCCAGAGTGCGACAAAGGACATCTCACGCATTGATGCAAAGAAGGCAGAGCTTGCAGCAAAGAGGACCGAACTTGCAGCAAAGAGGGACCAGCTTAACCAGGAGAGCCTGCAGCTTCAGAGCGATTACAACAAGAACAACATCAATTCAGGCGAGATAAGGGCAAAGCTGGAGAACCTCAACAACGAACTTTCAAGACTTGACGTTGAAATACCATCACTGGTAAAGGGCATAGACGAGCTGAACGGAACCATAAGCCAGTCAAACCTCGAGGTCAAGGAGGCTGTAGATAAGATAAAGGCAAACGGCGCGCTTATGGAGGAGCTGGGCAGGCACATATCAAGCCTTGATATGGAAATAACAAAGCTTGGCGCTGTGCCTGAAGGAATAGACCTGGGTGCTGACATAGAGCAGCTCGAGAACGCGATTACAAACGATGAGAACAAGCTTGTAGACATTTCAAACTACATCTCAAAGCTCCAGGCAGATTCATCCGTACTGCAGGAAAAGAAGTCTGAGGCAACAAATCTGCTCGCAGAGCTGAGGCAGAAAAAGGAATTGCTTGCAAAGGCAAAGGAAGAGAAGAGCAAGGCAGTATCCCAGACCAAGTCAAGATTAAAGGAGACAGAGGCGAGGATCGGGGAGCTTGACGAGCAGTGCGCAAACTTCCAGAGACAGATAGACAAGTCAGAGGAGGAGCGCATAACGCTAATGCAGCAGAAGTTTTCAATCTCCCAGTCACGGGAGGGGAACATAGCCGCGCGCCTTACGGAGTCATTCAAGGCAGCTGACGGGTTCTACGGCAAGGCGGCAAACCTGTGCAGCTATGACAGCAGGTATGCAACCGCAGTAGAGACTGCAGCTTCAAACCGCTTCGAGTACTTTGTGGTGGATTCGCTAAGCACTGCGACAACAATGATCGAATACCTGAAGAAGAACAACGCAGGAAGGGCGACATTCATACCGATCAACGAAATCAATTCAGACAGGGAGCAGAGCAGGTTCGAGGGCGCAAAGCCTGTCATTGACCTTGTAAAGTTTGACAGCAAGTTCTCAAAGGTATTCAACTACATATTCAGCAATACCTATCTCATAGGCAATCCAAACGATGCAAAGAAGCACGGAATCGGAAGGCACAGGTACGTAACTCTCGAAGGGGAGCTCATAGAGCCTTCAGGCACCATATCAGGAGGCTCCCAGAAGGGCCGCCTGTCTCTTGCTGCTGTGGAGAACAGGCTTAAGTCGGTGACGGAAGAGAACGAGAACCTCAAGAAGGCATACCACGCTGCAAATACGAGCATGAACGGGGAGTCAAAGGAGTACGCACTTTTGAAGATGCAGCTTGAGACTGTAAATATAGGGCTTGGGGAGATATCAAATGAGATTCTTGACAATGACAGGAAGATATCGGGCATCACAGAGCATCTTGCAAAGTCAGACAGCGAGGCATCAAAGCTCTCAAAGGAAATAGTCCAGAAGGACAACGAGAAGCTAGAGATTATATCCTCACTCAACGCAAGCAAGGAGGCAAGGAGGGCCGTGCACGAAAAGCTCATGGAGGCAACAAAGGGCGTGGCCGCATCAAAGAAGCGAAAGGCTGAGGCCGAGAGGCTTGACTCATTAAGAAAGGAAGCGGAGGACTGCAAAGTCAAGCGCGCCGAACTGAACACGGAGACCAACATGCTCGAGCGCAAGCGCGCTGACATTTCAAAAATAACAGAAGACAAGCAAAAGCAGCTCAAGTGGTCAAAAGAGCAGCTAAGCGAGAAAGAGGTAAGGAAGGAAGTCCTCTACAAGACAAAGAGCGGCATAGAGAAGGAGATCAATACAAAGAGCGAGTCTGGCAGGCAGGCATATTCGCGCATCCAGGCAATAAACGATGAGGTAAGCAAGCTCAGTTCAGAGTACGGGCGCATTGATGCGGAGATAAACGGATTTGAACGCCAGGTAAACGAGATAAAGCTCAAGAGGCAGACATCAGAGACAAGGCTAAACGACATTTCAGCAGAGCTTAAGCTCTATGACCACACTGTCCATCCTCTCAAGGGAAAGCTCGAGGAGATGGAGGCAGAAGTCAACGTTCTTAGCGCAAAGATGCTGGAGCTGGGCAACGTGAACCTTAAGGCTCCTGAGATCTACGAAGAAAAGAAGAAGATGGTCGATGACGCCATGTCGCGCATGTCTACCTTGCAGACCGAGAAGGACGCGGTAGTTCGGATGATAGAGGAGATAGACTCGAAGAAGCTGCAGACCTTCATGAACACTCTAAACGAGGTAAACAAGAACTTCATCAAGCTCTACAACTATGTCTATCCAGGAAAGGCATGCATAATACTTGAAAATGAAAAGGACCCGCTCAACAGCGGCATACACATAAGGATAAGCAACGGAAAGTCAGAAACCCAGTTCATGTCCATGTCAGGAGGGGAGCGCGCAATAATCTCCCTGATGCTGCTATTCTCAATACACCTGTGCAAGAAGTCATCGCTTTACATATTCGATGAGGTTGATGCAGCCCTAGACAAGGAGAATGCAAAGAAGCTCTCAATGCTTATAAAGGAAATGTCAAAGGAGGCGCAGTTCATAGTCATAAGCCACAACGACTCGCTCATAGTAAATGCCGACACTGCGATAGGGGTGGTCAAGACCGAAGGGGAATCAAAGGCGTATGGCGTGGACATCGCCAGCATTGTCAAAAAGTAAGGTCGGTGTTCTGATTGAGGGCCAAGCAACAAAATCAAAAGGATGAAGTCAAGCACCCCAAAGAAGGCACGCCGCCATCAATATGGGTCCTTTACGCACTAATTGCATTATCGGTAATTGTATACGCGCTGTACGGAAATGCGATCTTCGGCGCATTGGCCTTTGTTCTCATAGTAGTCACTCTTGTCGCAGAATTCAGGGGCAGCGTAAAGCAAGGAGGCATGAAAAACTCAGTATACGAGATAGTCACCGCGCTTGTCGGTGTCGCTGTGCTGTGGCTTATACTCAGCATAGTACTTAGCACAACCTCCCCATTAAACGTGGTTGCGAGCTGCAGCATGCTTCCGTCAATGCACAGGGGGGACCTTGTGATACTTCATGGGATTTCAAACATGTCATTATTTCTCCAGTCAAAGCATGTCCCTACAGTCAACGTCTCGCCTGATGTCCTTAGTAGCACTTTCTCAAACATGAACAGCGAGTTTCTTGCATATTACTTCTACTCGCCAAGCAATCCCTCAGATTTGGCGGAGATAACGAACTACTCCTCATTGCCTATGGGGCTTTACAACAGCATATGCCTTGCAAGATACGCGCAGTTAGCCGAATACAAAAATTACCGCTTATGTGCAGTTAACCAGACTAAACAGCAATCAAATCTTGTGCAGTATCTTGCGTCTTCCTCAAAGATATTGATCAACGGCTCGCAGAGCAACATAGCAACTACCTCATCCTTGATAATCGCAAACCATACGATAACCGAGAATTACAGCAACCCGATAATAGTCTACCAGACAACTCCAAACGACAGCTTCAGCGGCGATATAATACATCGTCTGTACGCGGCAATAAAGTCAGGAAATAATTACTACCTCCTTACAAAAGGAGACAACAATCCAGGCATAGACATGGAATTTGGTAACTACCCAATAAGCCAGGACAATGTGGTCGGATACGTAATAGCAGACATACCTATACTGGGTTACCTGAAGCTTATTCTTACTGGGCAGATTGCAAGCCCTTCGGGCTGCAATTACGTAATATTAAGGTAAGCCACTTGTGCCTTCTATCCTGTAGACATCGCTGCCGACATCTATCCTGTACTTAAGCTTTATGCCTACATCATCCCCTTCCAAAGCCTCTTCAACGTCCTCTCCGTTTATCTGCATGCTATCGACTCTCTGCCTTATCGCTTCATCCTCTTTGCCTATCTCTATTATGTCGCCAACCGCAAGTCTTGATGAGAGCTTGATCGCAGCAACGCTTATCTTATCAAAAAACCTGTCTACGGTGCCTATCCTGACTTTATTACTGCTAGACGCATTAGTGCTAGCGCCAGGGCCGTCTGATTGCCTGCCTGACCCTACTTGGCGCTCCTCCCATCGGTTCACGGACTCAACTTCATCATCAATGTAATCCATGAGGATACGTCTCAAAATAGTATTATAAGATTTAGCCTAGCCGCTCAATATTGCCAAGAACACCGTATGGCACTATTCCATCAGGCTTTATGCCGTATCCAAGCAGGCTTGAGGACATCACGGATATTCCGCTGTCAGTCCTTTTGTAATAGAGCTCAAAGTATCTTTTGAGGTAATTTATGTGGTTGTTTTTATAGAAATTCAAGTACATGAGCGCATGCGAATTTTCTGGTTTTTCCACCTGCAATATGGCAAGGTTTAGTCCAGTGAGAGTTAGCCCCCTCAGCACCTCAAGCCCCTTTTCAATACCTTTTTCCGATATGATCTGCATTGCGTATTCGGTGTCGCTCCTTGTAAGGTCATTTTGGTCATCCATCCTTACCAGGCCGTTGTGCGCAAGGAAGATAAGCCCGTCCCTTCCCGAATCTTCAAAAGGGTGCGAGAACCCCACGCCAAGCTTTCTCCTGTCACTTGCCTTTCTTGCATGGAATATCGCATAGGCCTTGCTGCTGATTCTCGGTATCGTATGTCTGTCATCGTATATCGGTATGTCTGTAGTATACCTGAAAATCCTTCCCTGAGTTGCCATCACATACCCCCATCCGTCTGCGCACTGGCCGGCCCTGCCGTTTCTAGCCATATACGCATCATTTCTCGCAGCACTCTTAAGCGCCTTATGCAGCTCAGCTATGTCCGTATGGGAATTTCCTGCATAAGAGAACATCCTGCACATAACACCAGCATGTTAACCACCAGGAATGTTTAAATTAAGTATCTACAGAAGATCTTCTTTAAACCGGCCTGTGAAACGCCAAGAAAATCAGCTTTTTAATTTTTACGGAACATATAACCCTGTTATGGGATTAGTGGAGCGCACAAAAAAAGCAGTCAGCGGAAGATGGATAGCAGGAGATAGCCTTTCTGATGCAATAGACATTACAAAAAAGCTCAACAAAAGGGGCATAACCGCAGTGCTCAGCTACATGGGCGCGGACCTTACAAATAGGAAGGCGATAGACGATGCTACAAAGTCATCTGAGAGGGCAATTAAAGAAATAAGCGATAACAAGCTTAAGGCAGAGATTTCCATCAGGACAACGCAGCTTGGCTTGCTTGAGAACAAGGCTTTTGTTGAGGCGTTTTACGATCTTATTATAACCAAGGCAAAGAGAAGCAACATCTTTGTATGGCTTGATATGGAAAGGGAGGAGTACGTCACTGACATAATCAATCTATACAAGCGCAACATTGACAGCAATGTAACCGGCATCTGCCTTCAGTCCTATCTAAAGCGCAGCATGTCCGACCTTGAAGACCTTGTAAGCAAAGGGGCAGCTATCAGGCTGGTAAAAGGCGATTACAGGGGCATACAGAATGACTCAGAAATTGCATACACCGACAACGTCCAGGTAACCAAGAACTATCTGGACATGATGGAGTACCTGTTTAGCAGATCAAGAAAAAGATTTGTAATAGCATCTCACGACCCACTGATTATCGAGAGAGCAATCCAGCTAAAGCAGAATACCTCAATTGAAAATGTAGAGTTCGGAATGCTAATAGGCATGAGGAACAGCTACGCGGTAAAGCTTGCCGAGCGCGGCTTGAAGGTCCAGATGTACGTTCCGTATGGAAAGGAGTGGCTCGGGTACGGATTGACAAGGCTAAGACTTATGCATAATACTGATATGGTGGTAAGGTCTCTGCTGGAAAATCAGCATATCTGACTAAAATGTCAATAGGTTGCTGTCATATTTCGATGCAATCTCCACCTTTCCGCTTCCTTCAACAACCCTTCCTATTGCCTGCGCATCAAAATGCGCGTTAAGTATCTCAAGGGCATGAGCCCCCTTCTCTTCTGAAACTGCAATTACATAACCTATTCCGTTATTGAACCTTGTATACATCTGTTCAGAAGAGAGATTCAGGTCGCGGTGCGCAAGCCAGAATATATCCTGCGGGTTAAGGCCATGCGATCTACTCACATTTATGTCAACGTCCCTCCTCTGAGAAATAAGCTCCCTGAGCTTTGACAGTCCGCCACCAGTTATGTGAACCATCCCATGAATGAACCTGCTTGCAGGCAGATCGCCATCAGTAAACTTCTCTATAAGGTCCTTCAATGCGGGCATGTACATGTAAGTTGGCATCGTAAGCTCCTTGCCAACAGTATTGCCCCAAGGACAGTCAATTTCTGACACTGCAATTGGGGACGAAACCTCTCCAGATGACTTTTATTACTGGGGCCAATTATACGGTCAATACTACTTTACTCCATCTCTGGCTTCAGGTCAGGAAGTTAACGCAAAAATATACATAAGCCCAACCTATCCGTCCCAAGGCAATTCTCAGATAGGAGTGGGGACAAAGGTGGCAGGTACAATATGGGCAATGTATACTACTCCTGGCAATCCAAACCAGCTTGCACAGATAGCAACTTTCAGTGCAGTAGCCGTTACCAGCTAAAGCTTCTAAGTGCATCTATACGAATTGCTTAGGCTATACAGGTTAAATGCGGATAATGCAACAAAATAAGCGCCAGCGATTGCAGATACGCTGGGCCTTAGGCATATAACTATGCCTCCAGTCCCATTGAAGTAGTAAGACATGTTCTTTGCATTTGTATACTTGAGCATTAGCGTTTCTGTATAATTCCGATTGCTTGAATTTGCCATGATATTCTGCAAGGACACCTGCGATGTAGCAGTCTCAGGAGTCACATTATGCGCATGTCCATTTGTATATATGCTAAAAGGCCTGAAGTTGATCAAAATCGTTATGTTTCCAGGCCGCGTATGCATAACTGCGATAGTCTGTGTCTTCTGGGCAGGGTTTGGCGAGTAAGATAGGGTGCCTGATGTAATGTTTGATAACCAAGGAAACCTATCTGAATGAATTGATAAGGTATAATTCATGGAAAGCGAATAGTTGTCGTTAAGCATGCCTGGCATTGTTGTTGGCGCCATTATGTAATATACAGAAGTTGCATTAGTTGGAATTGTTGTAGAAGCCGTAGGAGCGGTGCTAGTTTGTGGTAAAGTGGATGGCGCCTTACTTACATTGTCCTTCTGTGTTGTTGTCTGGTTACTGCTCTTTGTAGACTGTTGGCCAGAAACTTGAAAATATGCAAATATTATTGCAGCTAATATGATCAGAACAATAACTATTGCGCTTATATTTGCCATAAGGCATCGTTAATATCTATCTCTATTGTATTAAATAAACTAGTCATCTGCGCCAAGCATGATTTCAGTGCCTTACTATGTAGCTCATGTGTATGACGATACTCTTTATTCTGAGAACTTTATGTATATCCTACGGTACTGCAGTAAGACCGATACAATCAGAATAGCTACCGTTAGCAGGTACAAAATCAAAAAAGAAGAACCCATGCTGCTTTTGATGCTAGAACTTACGGAAATCGTTAAAAGAAGTCCCATGAAACCCACCGCAGCAAGTACCAAAGCGTGCACGGTAAATATCATGCTGAACGCCATGCTTTGCTTGCGTTGTCCGTTCCTCCCTTCTCCTATATGATAGAAGATTGAGGGAAGATTCATAAGATAAGGATATTTTTCAAACAATGTATATCTGTAGCGCATTGCTATGAGAAGTATAACTGAAACGCATGAGAATGTTAAAGGAACTACGAAAAGCGTGGCATTGCCTCTGTTATGCACGAAATAATAAGCCGCTACAAACCATGCAAACAGGTTAAATAGCAATCCAATAACTACGAGTATCCTGGCTCCACTTTCTAGGCCATATCTCTTAAGCATCTTCTTTGCCATAAAAAGGATAAGCAATCAAAGTATTTATGCTTTGAGATAGAGCCGTAGAAAGCCTAGTTTTTATCCAGTAGGACGTGGGCACTCAAGAAACCCTCGCCATTTATGGAGACTGGATGAATTGAAACCCCACTTTACATGAATAACACAAAAATCTTCTCCTTCAGAAAAAATATCAGTGGCAGCCTCCAGCCGCGTAAAAGCCGCGGCTATGCTGCCAGAGACGAACCAATACGAATGGCGCGAGCTTTGACTCAAACTCTGTGCACTGAGCCGGACAACCTGTTTCCACTTGGAATTTTGCCCGAAATATAGATACGATATGTTGAGACAGGAAAGGTTTAAGGGCTTTCTGGCGAAGGTCCTTGAAGAAGACTCAACGAAACCCAGATGCAAAAATCATCGAGATGGGGATAGAAGACGACTGTGTCCACCTTGTGATTGCAACGAGGCCTTCAATCTCCATCAGCGAACTACTCCAACATCCGAAGGGCAAGAGTTCGTACGGACTGTTTCGGTACGAACCAAAGTTCAGGCTTCGATATCCAAACGGAAGTTTTTGGAGCCCTGGGAAATTCTACAGGAGCGTTGGAGATGTGGACCTGGAAACGGTGAGAAACTACGTCAGGAAACAGGATCACAGGCATAGAACACTCACAATGTAAATTCATTGCGAGCGAGGGCGTCAGAATCCGCACCCTTTAGGGTTTGCGGAGGTACGCCAGAGCTGCGTCGTTTTAACAAACTTTATTCAAATTCTGTACAAAAAACATTAGTTTAAATATTACAACAAATCCAGCCTATATTATGGATTTCATGGCAGTTAGAACGCGGATAGACGCAGTGGAGAGGCAGGGAAGGATATACGTAATAGATAAAAGCGCAGATCATGCTAGGTCAATGGAGATTCTTGCTGCAAAAGGCCTGAGGCCGCTTACTTACAAGGAGGCGCTTTCTCGTTCTTCAGAATTAATAACAGAACTCGAAGGAAAATGGTTCTATCTTGATGGTCAAGGAATAGAAAAGAGCGGAATCCACACGTTTAATGAAAAAGGAGAGCTTGTCGAGCTGACTGGAAACAAATCCACAGATCAAAAAGTTCGTGTTTGGCCAGGAAACAATCCGTTGTCCCTCGACGTCTACTCGGACGGCGATGCGCGGGTCAGTGGCGGGCGGTTCGGCCTCGGTGCCAACGGCGAGCCTCACGATGTTGCTCCGGTGGTTGTAGGGGTCAAAATTGACCGCGAAGCGGCCGCGCCGCAGAATGGATCTGTAGTTAGTCCGATTCCAAAGCCAACGGTAAAGGCTGCCAGGAGGGAGTTCAATCGCCAAGTAATGAAGAACCCCGCGATAGATGCAAGCGCATTTACCGCAGTTCAGGCATTGCTAGAGGCTGCCGAACGCCAGTAATAAAAAGGCATTATCTCCTTATTATTTATGCCTCGATTGCACACGCTCAAATATCCTCTGCTTGTTGACATCGTTTACGGTTCCGTCTGCCCTTATACTTTGGCGTATTGCATTGAACCGGTCTTAGTCGACAAGAAAAAATGCGAGTGCCGGACACTGCCTATTTTGACGTCTGCGATTTCACTTACTAATGATATACATTGATAGAAAAGATATAGATACTTTATTACCAATAACATAATTGGTGTTCTAATGACACCAGAAACACAAATAGGAATTGTATTAGTCCTTATAGTGGTCGGCGCAATAGGCGTAACTATAATAAGGTTTATACAAGGACTAAGAGAAGCCATAGGCTTCTGAATATGGCCTGCTCAGCGGGCCGCTTTCTGAGAGGTTTCGGCTTCCCAGAGGCATCTTTATCTAAAACTCCACTCACAACTCCACTCAACCGATGTGAAGTTTTGCTGTCTGGAGTAATTTATGCTTCAGATGACAGGTTACTCCTTTCAACGCCTTTGCGAGCCGAGCGATTAGCGGAGCGAGGCGAGCAACTTCCCGAGCAAGCAACCTAGCGTAAGCTTCACAAATTGGAATGACATCGCAAACAACACCGGCACTATCTCGAGCATCCACAATTACCTAATTAGCACCACCAATACTATCAACACCATCAGCATAACCAACATCCGCATCTCAAGCTCTAGCGTGAGCAGCTACGCTTTGTCGTAGGTTGCTGAGGCACCTCAGAGCATCATCTAGACCTTGCGAAGCAAAATGATAGAGCCGCTTAACCTAAGGAAAGACATATAAACGGTATCAAAACAACGAATTTTCGTCAAATTCTGCCCCAAATAACATGCTTTAAATA
Organism: Microcaldota archaeon; assembly: GCA_028866935.1. Taxonomy (GTDB): domain Archaea; phylum Micrarchaeota; class Micrarchaeia; order Micrarchaeales; family CABMGC01; genus JAJZNA01. The sequence goes on from JAGWHH010000006.1 coordinate 17,682, forward strand.
TCACAACAAATACAGCATATATTGTGGATTTCATGGCAATTAGAACGCGGATAGACGCGGCGGAAAGGCAGGGAAGGATAGAGGTAATAGATCAAAATGCAAATCATGCTCAATCAATGGAGATTCTTGCTGCAAGAGGCCTGAGGCCGCTTACTTACCAGGAGGCGTTCTCTCGTTCTTCAGAATTAATAAAAACACTGAAAGGAAAGTGGTTCTACCTAGATGGCCAAGGAATTGAAAAGAGCGGGATGCACACATTTAATGGAAAAGGAGAGCTTGTCGAGCTGACCGGAAACGAATCTACAGATCAAAAAGTTCGTGTTTGGTCAGGAAACAATCCGTTGTCCCTCGTCGTCGGCTCGGACTACGATGCGCGGTTCTATGGCGGGCGGTTCAACCTCGGTGCCTACGGCGGGCCTCGCGTTGTTGCTCCGGTGGTTGTAGGGGTCGAAATTGGCCGCGAAGCGGCCGCGCCGCAGAACGGATCCAGCGCCAATTCAATTCCAAAGCAGGTTGTCAAGGATGCTGACAGGACTCTGTCAAAGCTTGAGAAAAGTCCATTCATAAATGAAGGGGAACTTTCTGCAATAAGGGAACTAATAGACGCGGCAAAGGGCCAGAAGCGTCAGTAATAAAATAACGTGCGTCTTATTATTCATGCCTAGACTTAATCGGATTTGACCCAATCCGTGTTAAGATGTGGACGAAAGCCCGCATAAGCCAAGTTACTCTATTGGGTTTGGCCTTGCCTTGTAACATGGAGCGTATATACATTGCTCCTCCAGCTAAACTCACAAAAGCAGCTAGAAAGACAAGGTCGCCAGATAGAAAAGTCATAATTAATCAGTTTACTACATTTATTGGCTTGCCATTTATGCACGATTTTATATTAAGTATAATCTCTTCTCCCATCCTTTCAAACATTTCATTAGTATTGTATGCCATGTGTGGTGTTGTAATAACATTAGACATTTTTGCAAGTTCAATTATTTCCTTATCTATGCCACTATCTAGCTCTTTTATGGATTCGTTCTCGAAAACATCTAGCGCAGCACCAGCAATATGACCTGATTTCAGGGCTTTAATTAAAGCTTTTTGATCTACTACTCCACCTCTTGAAACATTGATGAAGTAAACACCCTTTTTCATCATTTTTATTCTGTGTTCGTCTATTAGATGCTTAGTGTCCTTAGTCAATGGGGTATGCAAAGAAATTATATCAGAAGTTTTTATTATCTCATCAACTTCTTCTTTAGGTGTCTTTGTGTTAGCATACTTTACCTTCATCCCTAACAACTTGGCCACTTCGCCTACTATCTTACCACTATTCCCATAACCTATTAGCCCTAAGGTCTTGCCTTCCAGTTCTACACCCTTAAAACGTCTAATCCATTTACCCTCTTCTACAGATCGATTTGCCTCTTTAAGTCTTCGTGTTATTGCCAAGATAAAAGCAATGGTTAAATTTGCCACTGCCGCTGCGTTGTGTGTAGGGCAATTTAATACTTTAATTCCCTTTTTAGCTGCATATTCAGAAGCTATCCATTCATAACCAACAGCGGGAGCCACAATAAATTTGAGTCTTGGTGCATTGTCTATTATTTTAGGTGTAATTTCTACCCAGTTTGCTGTGATTAGTTCAGCATCTTTTATCCTCTTTATAAGTTCGGCCTCATTAGGTATGTCATCGTAGATTTTAACATTACCTAGCGATTTTATTATCTCAAAATGCTTAGGTTTCAAACTTATCTGATCAGGTATGACAATATTCATGAGTCTATTACCTTAGCAAGCTATAAAATCCTATCAAAATTAGCCTTTGGAGGTGACATTTCTCTTCTATATACTATACCCCAATGAAATTTGCTCCGACCGGGATTTGAACCCGGGTCTCAGCCGTGAGAGGGCTGCATCCTTGACCGGGCTAGATTATCGGAGCAAACATTTATGTTTATTCCCGACTCATTTATATTACTATTATTTTGTGGTCAAATGTCCCTTTCAGATAAATATGCACCCACTACTCTTAACGGCATTATAGGTAATGGCCAGGCCCGCAGCCGACTTGCAGCTTTTGGCATCGAAGTTCTAGAAGGGAAAAAGGTAAGGCCATTGATACTGTGTGGCGTATGCGGTATTGGAAAGACATCAGCTGCCCATGCACTTGCATATTCACACGGCCTTGAACTTGTTGAGCTCAACGCAAGCGATTACAGGGATTCAGAGTCTCTAAATCAAAAAGTATTGCCCCTTGCAAAGACTCGTGGCCTATTTAACAAGAAATGTCTCATAGTCTTTGATGAAGTGGATGAGCTCTCATCTAAGTTCGATTCGGGAGCAGAGTCAATAATACGCAAATTTATAACAGAATCAAGGCATCCCATAATCTTCATAGCAAACGATTACTGGAACAGAAAGATAAGCTTCCTTAGGGATAGTGCAGAGAAGGTAGATTTCAAGCGCCCAGAGCCAGTGGAGGTAATTGCACTTCTTGAGAGAGTTGCAAAGGCCGAAGGCAAAGAAGTCAAGAAAGAAATAATCTCTGAAATAGTGAAGAGGAGCAACGGGGATGTGCGCGCAGCCCTCAACGATCTTGAGATGATGTTTGGTGCAGACCCCGAACTTATAAACTTCCTTGGCATGAGGGACAGAAAGAGTGAGATATTTAGGGTGCTTGACCGCATATTCCTTTCTTCAAACTTTGACATTGCGAGGAATTCTACACTTTCAAGCGATATAGAGCTTGACATGCTGATAAACTGGATAGGCCAAAACATACCCTCTAGATACCTGTCAACACAGAGCATTTCAGAAGCATACGAGCAACTCTCTAGGGCCAGCATGTTCAACGAAGTGGCATCAAGGAAGAGCTATTACGGTTATTGGAGGTATTCAAACATACTGCTCTCATCAGGTGTCTCTCTTGCAAATAACGGCAGTCCAGTAAACAGCACTACTCCATACGCATTTCCGGCAACAATACGCCATCTGAGCAAGACAAAGAAGGACAGGTCAGCAATAAATGAGATAGCCCTCAAGCTTACTGCATACCTGCACGCGAACAGAAGGACAGTAATAGGGAGCCATCTTCCTATTATGGCCCTGATAATAAACCTGGCTCTTGAAAAGTACGGCCCTGAGACCGTATTCAGCTTCATGGAGCAGAAGTACCAGCTTGAAAAGAGCGAAGTCCAGATAATATCTGCATACTCGTGGGCTTAACCTTTTTTTACCCAAGTTCTGGCGTGCTATTACCTTTAAATATCGCCCTTTTTATACAAAATTCAAAGGCAAGGAAAAACCTGGGATATCCCACACCTAATCTAAACGGCAAAAACAATAAGAAGAGAGTTAAAGAAAGGGGGCAATTTAGACGACTTAACAGAACCATTTAGGGGACCAGGTGTTGGTTAGACAAATAGAAATGAATTTATCCGGCTCTTCATCGTTTTGGCATAGATCCACAGACAAAACGTCGCAGTGGAGATATAAAATTAGTAGTAAGAGACACACGAGTGGCTACCAGCATGGATATGCATAGCACAACTGGCATAAGCTCAACCTATGTTCTTGATATATTAAAGGCGCTCAGGAATAAGTTGGAAGGCGTAGTCTAATTTGTCACTCTAATGTGCTAAGATCCATCTCAAATGCAGTTCCAGGTTCCTCTATTCCGAAATTCTTAAGTACCAAAGGATGCAGTTCCCCAAACATGCCTATCCTCTTGCTGCCTGCTTTTATCTCCGCGCATCTTCCAGGTATGAAACTTTTGTGATTCAGTTCAGTTACTGCATGTTCTATTCCTAATGCCTTCAGAAATCCTTCTACTGCAGCCTTCATGTCATTGAAGTTGGCCTTTGTATCTATTGATACACCTGCAATGTGATACGCCTCATTCACGCTGCTATCCTTAACTGCGAAGACCAGATCAAGCTCGAAAACATTCTGCGGGAGCTTTTCCTTTGTCGATAGGCTCAGGTTTCCAAGTAATGACGGAAGCAGCCATGTTCTCATCATTGATATTGCCTCTGTCTTCGCATTCTTCAGAGCGACTGCGCCATCATCCCTATGCAATCCCATCTTGTTGAAGTTTACCTCTTCATTAGTGAGATAAGAGTTTGAGAATTCAGTAAATCCAAGCCCGATTGCAACTTCTGCTGCTTTTCTGTTGAATAAGGTGCTGCCTTCAAGTCCCCCGCGCTGAGAATAGAATATCGGGGCTGGCCTTATGTACTCGTAGCCATACGCTATTGCCACATCTTCAATCACGTCCTGCTCCCCGATTATATCCAGCCTGTATTCGGGCACCCTGAAACGTATATTGTTTCCCACAAGTGCGGCTTCGTAGCCCATCTTGTTTGCAAGCGATATTACATTATTGAACCCTATCACCGCTCCTATCTCCCTCTCTATCCTTGTCAGCGGCACTACCACATACCTTTCTGCAAGCTCGGGGGTGTCCATCTGTGTCTTTCCATAATTTATCCTGACCTTTTTTACCTCTGCCCCCATATCCATGAATGTCGCTGTCAAAAGGTCTGCAGTCTTGTTTACTGCGTATTCAGATGTACCTGTTATATCAACAAAAATGTTCTTTGTTGCTGTTGTTATTTTTGTCCTTTCAGAATTAAGAATTGGTATAAAGGCTATCGGGCCTTCAGAGTCTATTAGCTCTGGATAGTAACAGACCTTATCGCTCTTCAATATTTGTGAGTACTGCTTACCTTTTTCAGTAGACTCGAGAATCTTGCTGTACTTCATGCTTGCTTCGTTTCCAAGCGCCACAAAATCCTCATCACTTCCAGACCTGTAAACAAGAGGCGTCTTAAGTTTGTCAAAATTATGCATGCCTATTGCTATCTTCCTTCTTCCTCTTCCATATGTCTCGCAGAATTTTTCTGAGAAGTTTATTAGGTTCACAAGATCTGATCCACTGAGCGTAAGTCCTTGAGCAACCAGTCCTGATATAAATGGGCGTACCTTCTTTACGGAAGGCTCTACCAGGATAGAGAACTTTGGAACATCATCCTGCAGCCTATAAACATACTTTTTGCTCTTATGCATGAAGTTCTTTACAGTCCTTGAAAACCCTACCCCGTCAAGAAGGTCGAGCCGGTTTGGGGTAATCTCAAGCGCTATGTCATCAGCGCCTACCGTTTCTATTTCAAACCCAAGCTTTGAAACCTGGTCACTAAGCTTATCGTCATTCATGTCAGCTCCAAGCATGCTGTAAAGGTACTTTTTGTCGAATGTGATTACTGGCATTATATCACCTCCCTATTCCTGAGCCATCCGATCCCGTTGTTGTAAAGTTCAGTTATGCTTGTAAGCTTTGGATCCTTGATCAGCATAAGCCTCTCTATTCCTGCGCCCCATGCAAGCACTGTAAGCTTGCTCCTCTTTACTCCTGCAATCTCCTCACGCAGCATTCCGCATCCGCCCATTTCTATCCAGGTGTTTCTCGACGCCATCTTTGCAGAGAACTCTGCTCCTGGCTCTACGAATGGGAAGTATGAGGGCCTGAACTTTACCTCGATGCCAAGATATTCATAAACCTTCTTAAGTGTGTCAAACAGATTGGACATCGTAAGGTCCTTTCCTATTATTATTCCATCCATCTGGTAAAGGTCTGCAAGGTGCTTGTAGTCTATAGCTTCATTGCGAAATACCCTTCCTACAGAAAATAACCTTATCGGAAGATTGTAGTTTCCTTCCTTCTGCTCCATCTCCTTGATTATGTTGTATACATATCTTGATGATACGCTCGTAGTGTGCGGTCTTAGAATGAGCTGCTTTGATATGTCCTCACTCCATTTCGAGTGCCAGCCGCTCTCATGCACATTCTTTACCCTTCTTACAAATGACTCATCGTCCACTCTTGACGATTCTGGATACGAAACATAAAACGTGTCCTGCATATCCCTTGCCGGATGGTCCTGGGGAACGAACAAAGAGTCGAATGCCCAGAAAGAGGTCTCTACTGCGGGTCCAGAAATCTCCTGGAATCCCATGCTTATGTACGCATTCCTCACGTCCTCAATCATGCTCTTCATCGGATGCCTTATTGCAGGATGCTTCCTCTCTATGCCTACATTTACGTCATATCTCTTGAACTCCTTCTCCTTCCATTCCTCCCCTGCTATAACGTTTCTGTCTACGTTATCAATCACCCCTTGCGAAACTTCCTTAGGCGCCTCCATTCCTTCCTTTGTTATACTGATTGATTGAATGTGCTTCTGTGTGTCTATGCTTATCAGCTTTCTCTTTACAAGATTTAGCATTGCTTCCTTGCTCCTTTCTCCAGATCGCTCATCATACTCTCCATTTGCAATCTCCCTGAGAAGATTTCCGTCCTTTGTACCAAACCCTGCCGCAATACGTCCTGCATCTGTGAGCTTAAGAAGCCCATTTGAAATCTGTACAAAGTTATCCTTCCTTGCCCATTGAAGCCCTATCCTTCCCTTCTGGCTGACAAGGTCAGCTACGTTGACCTCCTTCTCCCTAAGCTTATTGAGGAGCTGCTCCTCAGGCAATCCATCCTTTACGTACTCCTTTCCTTCCTCGCTAATTACAATGCGCTCCTGCTCGCTGTACTCTACAACAACCATTCCCTTTGCCTTGAGGTTCTCAAGAGCCCACATTACTTCGTCCTTGCCCAGCTTAGATGCCGATGCCAGCTCGTCAAAGCCTGCGCTGGGCCTGCCGCTTAGCATCTTCAATACAATTGCTTCATACCTGTGCAATCATGCCACCTGCTACGTAAACACCCTTACGTATATGTACACCGACATTATGCTTACAAGTATAATCAGGAAGAGGTATATCTCCTGTTTGTAATTATCGTACATCGTGCTAAAGTATGTGATAACCTCGTTTTGCAGACTCTGTTTCACGATATATGAAAATTGGAACTTGTGCAACGGCTCCCCCTCATACCAAGAGAGTAGCGTGTCATTGTTGTAGCTTCCAAGGAAGCTTGGAGGTGGGAAGTCTGGCTGAGGATAGACTGACACAATTTCAGTGCCTTTCGGAACTATTATGTTAAGCCTTGCATCAGGCGGAAGCGACTGACCTCCTGCCGTGTGCTCAAAATTAAGCGAGCCCCCATTGAATATGTACTCAAACCTTCTCGGCCCTATGTTTGTTATCGAAGTTATGTTGTAGTCTATATAGCTCATGGTGAGCGTAGCCTGCGCCGTCCTCGAATTGCTGTAAAGCAGCGGGCCCGGAAGCAAAGTGAACCTTCCGACGCTAGAATTAGGGCTGAGTATGTGCTGAATCAGCAGGTTTGTGTGAAGCGTGCTTGCCCAATCGCTAAGCGTAAGGTTTATTGCCTGCCTATCCTGTAGGTACTGCGCAACTGAAGAGTTGGACATGTTTATAGTCACTGTCTCTATAACATGCGCAGTTGTAGTCGCATTCAGTATCACGGTAGTGTTAAGGTATGTTGCATTAATGTATGCAAAAGAGTTTCCGCATGCGAAACACAAGAAGACAGCCGAAAGCAGGATAGCATTTATCCTCATATAACCAATCTAGTCTGATAGATTAAAACTCTCAACTACACTTTAAATACTTATCCTATACGTATAGTATGGAATGCTATTTTGCTAGATCTACAGTATGGTCTACAAGTACGCAATCCAGATAGCAATAAAAAGCTTTTGACGTAAATAAATAATGCTTAAAGGTCTACTTTATGAAGGCAGAATTAGACAACAAATTAATTGCAGTTATAAGGGTTAGAGGCAGGTCTGGCGTGAGGAGGTCCATAAGCGAGACAATGAACAGGCTTAACCTGCGCAGAGTCAACAATCTTGCACTGATATTCGGAACAAAGGCAAACATCGGCATGATCGAGAAATGCAAGGACTTTGTAACCTACGGTCAGATAAAAGAGGATACGCTGGTCAAGCTGCTAGAAAAGAAGGGTTCAAAAGCAGGCAAGGCCGATGCACAGGCGCTTATGTCAGGCAAGAAGGTTGCAAAAGAGATTGCAAAGATACCTATACCGATGCACCCTCCAAGAAGGGGTTATGAAGGTATAAAGAGAGGATACTCTACAGGCGGAGCGCTCGGATACCGCGGCGAGGATATAAACGAGCTGATAAGCAGAATGTCTTAGTGATTTTCATGGTACTGCGTTATAAAAACAGATCAAGAAGGTACATGGGCACAAGGACCTGGGGCGGAGGCAACAAGAAGAACAGAAGAGGCGCAGGAAGCAGAGGCGGCGTGGGAAGGGCAGGCAAGAAGCACAAATTCACCCATATAGTAAAGTATGAGCCAGAACGGTTGCACAAGAAGGGATTCCATTCATTGGCGCCGCAGCGCCTTAATGAGATCAATCTTGATTCTATAGCAATCGCAGCTCAAGGACAAAGTGAGCTTGAATACAAGGGATACAAGGTATTGGGGAGCGGCGAGTTAACTGCTCCAGTAAAGGTCAAGGCAAGCGCCTTTTCAAAGAAAGCTTCCGAGAAGATAAAGAAGGCCGGCGGAGAGGCCATACAGCTGTAGTGTATGCATGGGAGGACTGAAGATCGCTTTTTATACAGATACGTACCTCCCCAGCATGGATGGAGTTGTGACCTCAATTCTAAATTTCAAGGAAGAGCTTGAGAGAAGGGGGCATAAGGTTTACATATTTGCGGCAGGAGACAAAGAGTCAAAGAAGAAGTATTCGAAGAAAGACGTATTTATTTACCAAGGGGTGGAGTTCACGCCGTATCCCCAGTACAATGTCGCTCTTTTTCCATACAACTCCATATTCAAGCTCAACGATCTTGATGTAGACCTAATTCATGTACAGACGCCAATGGTCATGGGCATTGCCGGGCTGATGGCAGGAAAGGTACTTCGCCGTCCAGTAGTAAGCTCATTCCATACAATAGTCACAAACAAGCCAATAGTTGATGCGTACTATCCAAAGAACAAGCACCTCAAACTCCTTGCAAAGAAATCAATGTCCAGGTACCTAAAATTCTTCTATAACCGGTGCAATGCCGTTATAGCCCCAACGCAGACCATAGGAAAGATGCTCTCCAGCTACAAAATAACGGATGTTAAGGTTGTTCCTAACTCAATTGACATCAAGACACTTAACCCAAAGGCAGACGGCAGTGCAGTAAGGAAGCTTGCCGGATTTAATAGTAGCAACAGGGTAATACTATACCTGGGCAGGTTAAGCCGTGAGAAGAAGATAGAAGTACTTCTAAAGGCTGCCAGCATGCTCATGAAGAAGGACAGCAGCATAAGGCTTCTTGTAGGTGGGAGCGGACCCGCAGAGCAGCACTACAAGAGCATTGCAAGCTCGCTTGGAATAATGGACAATACAACGTTCCTTGGCTTTGTGGACCAGAAGGTGCTTGCGCAGGTATACGCTGCGGCAGATGTTGTCTGCCTGCCCTCGACATTTGAGACGCAGGGAATAGTTCTTATAGAAGCGATGGCAGTTGGGAAACCTGTGGTAGGGGCAGATTACCTTGCGATAAAAGAGATGATCCATAACGGCAAAAACGGCGAAAAATTCAAACCTGGGGATTATACGTCCTGTGCTAAAAAGATAGAAAAGGTTTTAAATAATCCTGCCCATTATAGAAGCAACGCAGTAAGGACTGCGAAAGAATTTTCAAGAGAGCGTGTAACTGACAGATTACTTGATGTTTATAATCTAGTTTTATCAAACAGGGCGATTTGACTGGCAGAAGATAAGATTCCAAACAATACTCCGCAGCAGCAGGAGAAGCACGAGGCGCAGCAGCAAAAGGCGCCCTCAGGCCCCATGACCCGTCTTGATGAGCTCAAGAAGCTTATAGACGAGGAGAAGGCAAAGCGCATGGGCGTTATAAGGGAGGTAAAGTCCGCAAGGAACCGTCTTTCCTATAAGATGGCTGACAAGACTGCAATATCCCAGCTTTCGCAGATAAGCAAGTCATCAACCAAGAGCATCGGATTTCTAAGGAGGAAGAAGGAGCAGCTTGAATTCAGGATAGCCACTGAGGCATTCACGATCCAGGCGGAGAAGGAGCTAATACAGAAAAAGAACGAGATAGAAAAGGAGCTTGAAGAGGCTGTAAAGAGCTTCAGGCTCCGAAAGAAGCTCGAGTTCATAGACGGCGACATTGTAGGGCTTAACAAGCAGCTCGACGAGCTTGAGGCGAAGATAAAGGAGTCAGACAAGAAGCTTGATGACTTATACTCTGAGCTCAGGGCAATTACTGGCGCTGCGCAGAGAAGGCAGCAGCAACGCACGGAGAGGAAGCCGCAGAGGGACCAGCCCAAGCAGCAGGAAGTGAGCATGGCAGACATCGCGATTATAAAAGAGAAGAAGTCCGCAAAGCAGGAAAAGGAGGAAGTTGACGACTCGGTGTTGAATTGAAGCTAACTTTTTTTGGGGCTGCCGGAGAAGTCGGACGCAGCTGCATCATGGTAGAGGGCAAGAGCACAAAAATACTTCTTGACGTAGGCATAAAGCTTGGAAAGGAAACGGAGTTTCCCCTCATCACCGACCAGGAGCTAAAGACCATTGATGGGATTGTGGTAAGCCATGCCCACCTTGACCATTCCGGATATCTTGCGCACATCTATTCGGGAGGATACGATGGCATTACGTATGCCACAAAGCCTACATTCGAGCTTACAAACGTGCTTACTAGCGATTACATCCGCATATCAAATCCCAGCAACATAACAAAGGAGGGATTGGCAAAGATGCAGAACCACCACCGTCTCGTCGAGTACCACGAGGAGTTCAAGATAAAGGACATGACTATAAAGCTATTCCCGGCAGGCCACATACTTGGCAGCGCAATGATCCAGGTTGGCGATGGACATAGCCGTCTAATCTACACTGGGGATTTCCACATGCGCACCACAAAGCTTCTTGATCCGGCATACAGCGAGGCCCTTCACGCAGACACTTTAATCACCGAATCTACGTACGGCGGCGATCAAGACGTATTCCAATCGGAGAAGAAGACACTTGACGCAATGCTTGTGAGCATAAAGGAGACGATAACCCAGGGCGGCACAGTCATTATTCCAAGCTTCGGAGTCGGAAGGGCGCAGGAAGTGCTGCTCATTCTCGATGACTATATGAAGTCAGGGCTAATCCCTCCGGTAAAGATATACATGGACGGAATGATAAGCAAGGCCATGAGGATCCATCGCCACAACGTGATTTACTGCAGGGACGAGCTGCAAAAGAGAATACTCATGAATGACGATGACCCGTTCAAGTCAAAGAACTTCCATTCAGTAACAACGCGTCAGCAGAGGTCAAAGATAATGAGCGGAACAGAGTCATCGATAGTAGTCACAACAAGCGGAATGCTTACTGGGGGCCCAATAATAAAATACATAGAGCACATGGCCCACGATGCAAAGAACAAGCTCATACTGGTCGGATATCAGGCAGAGGGAACCCTTGGAAGGGAGATAGAGAACGGAGCAAAGCACATAAAAATAGACGGAAGGCATGTGAATGTCAACCTGAAGGTGGAGAAGTTCCATCTTTCCGCACACGCGGACAGGCCCCAAATTACAACATTCATAGGAAAGATAGAGGGCCTCAAGAAAATCTTCATAGTCCACGGCGAGCCTTCAAAGTCGCAGGAGCTTCTCGAAGCCCTGAAGGGAAAGTACGAGGTACACCACCCGGCCCTCGGAAGCGTCCACGAAGCCTAAGTGCACGACGGCGTACACTGGCCATAACCTATCCTGCCTATCAGGCACGTCTCACGTCATGCAAAAGAGCCGCATTCTTAAGCAATAGAAGGTCTCTTTTGGTGTAAGCCGAATATTTTCTATCCCATTTGATATTATTGCTATATCTGCGTCATAAATCCTTGGCACAGAAACTCCTGTGAAATAAGTGTCCCTGTCTCGGATTACCCTGACATTGCCGTCCCTCTCACTCAAAAATGCTACCGCAATGTAACTGCCATCGCGGCTAAGCAATGCCAGAACATCCCCAGGACGCGCCTTGCCGTCTATGACTTGCTGTCTTGTCCTGTATGTGATGTCCGTGTCAACTTCATTTGGTCCAGCAACGTTCTTCGCTTCGAATTCGCTCAGGTCCACTCCTCCGGCAATATGGTCAAATGCGCTCCTCGCCTCCTTCACTGACGCCTCATTACCTGTACTTGGCGTAACAGGAACAATCTGCGTTATGCTCGAGGTTCTCAGTAACTTCATTCCTATAGTGGTCACGAATATCTCTCCAACCCTCAATGTTGGCGAGGTTCGCATCTCGTCAAATGGGATATCCGATTTCACGTTGCTGCCAGCATCAAAAAGCCTCCCCTTGTCACTAAGGAAATACATGTTGCCGCTTTCAGTCTTAAAGTAGACCCCGCTAAACCTGCCATTCTCCAGATCCGATACCTTGAACTCGGTTATTTTCCTGCTCTGTTTTGCCATTTCTACCATAACTATTCACCTTTTTTCATTTCACAATGTATATCATGCATTTTCTGATATTTACGCATTGCCCTTCAGAAACCGGCCAAGCCTGCCCTATTTAGGTCTTTCTATCTTGCCGATTTTACGCAGGGCAGGCCCAGACATGCTTAAGTACCTAAATACACCTTTTTAAACCTTGATATACAATATGTAAGTTAGGGAGTTGACATTTACATAGTATCACCATCGTCAAAGTAAATGTAGGGTCACATCAGATAGGCTATCAGGTACGC
>JAGWHH010000070.1 GCA_028866935.1 Microcaldota archaeon
AACAAGATACATTCAGAGCCAGAGAGCATTTCTGATTCACTAAGCAACTGCGAGGCCGCAGTAAGAAAGAAACTTGATGCAAAGAATGGTGACATAATAATCGCGGGAGCTGACCTTTCAGAAAAGATCCTTCTTGATGCGTTGGGAAGGCTAAGGAAGGTGATTGGAGATAAGATAGGCGCGTACAATGCAGAATATGCATTCCTTTGGGTTGATGAGTTTCCATTATTCGAAATAAATGAAGTTACAGGAAAGTCTGTTCCTGCCCATAACCCATTCACCTCGCCTACCAAATCAACAATCCAGTATCTTGATAAAAATCCAGAGAAGGTCAGAGGCAGACAGTATGACCTTGTGCTTAACGGCATGGAGCTGGGAAGCGGAGCAATAAGAATAAATGATCCTAAGCTGCAGAGGAAGATAATGCACATGTTTGGAATGGATGAGAAGACTATAGAGAAAAACTTTGGATTCTTCATTGAAGCATTATCGTACGGAACGCCAGTCGAAGGTGGGATAGGGCTTGGTCTTGACCGCATAGTTGCAATGCTTGGAGGGTCTGGCAACATACGGGAATTTATACTCTTTCCGAAGAACAAGAAATTTGAGTCTGCAGTTGACATGTCACCTTCGGCTATAGACCCCAAGAGGCTAAAGAACGACTATGGGCTTGAGTTCAAAGAGACATAGCCTTCTTCCTTGGATATAAAATATTTAGCACCCTCTTTGTCTTTGAGAGGTTCCTGAGCAAATAGTCTGGCTTGGGCTTTGCGAGCTCCTCGTAGGATGTCTCTCCTGTTGCAACTGCCACTGACTTTATTCCAAGCTTTCTTGAGACAGGTATGCTTGCATATGAATCATCAAAGTAGTAAACATCGCACTTTGCGCTTACATTAAGAATCTTCTTTGCCTTTTCAGTAGCCATTGCGAGCCGCTTAGGCCTGTCTTGTGCTTCGTCGGCCCCTATTACAAATGCAAAATAATCAGATATTCCTGCGCCTTCCATTATGAGTTTTGCAGTAGCTTCCCTGTTCCCTGTTACAATTGCCAGAACAGTATTCTTCCTGCCCATAAGCAGTTCTAGGAGCTCCCTTACACCAGCGAGCAGCTGAACATCACTTGGGGTAATGAATTTTGAGTAGTATTTTCTTAAGGTAGGTACCACTTGGCCTATCCTTGCCTCTATGAAGTCGTTTTTGTATCCCAATGCCCTAAGATTGCTCCTTACCACATCCTCGTTTGAATCTCCCGGCGTGTAGTTGCTCCTGAAGTTTACATTAGGAACTTTGTACAGCTCGTTTATTGTTGCCTCGTATGCCTTTTCGTGGATCTTCCACATGTCTATTAGGGTTCCGTCTAGGTCGAAAAGCAGGATCTTGGCAGCCATGCTAATATGTGGAGTTCGTTGTTTTTATGCTTTGCTAGCTGTCAAGGTATTGGTACACTTCTATCGGATGTGGATACGAAGCTATCAGTCTTGACTCTTCCCTCTTCAGGTCAATGTAAGTATCCAGCAGTGAACTGCTGAATGCAGGCTTGAGGAATTCGTTATCGCTTTCAAGCTCATCAAGCGCCTCGGTTAGGCTTCTTGGTATCTCTCCGATTTTAAGCTGCTTCCTTCTATCGAGATCCATGTGCCATATGTTCTCGTCTACAACAGGCATGCCAGGATCTATCCTCTTCTTTATGCCGTCAAGTCCGGCCATAAGCATTGCGGAGAATGCAAGATAAGGGTTGCATGAAGGATCAGGAGCCCTGTATTCTATCCTCTTTGCCTCTTCAATTCCTTTGTAATAGGTTGGAACCCTAACCACAGCGCTCCTGTTTGACTTTGACCATGCAAGATAAACCGGAGCCTCGTAGCCGGGAATAAGGCGGTGGTAGCTGTTTACGGTAGGGGAGACTATTGCTGAAAGGGCCCTTGCATGCTTTAGAATCCCGCCAAGTATGTACCTTCCTTCTGTGCTTATCTCTGCATACTTGTCATTCTTATCAAACATTACATTCCTTCCTTTTGATGTCCAAAGGCTGAAGTGGGTATGCATTCCGCTTCCGTTGTCGCCAAAGATCGGCTTTGGCATGAATGTCGCAAGCATGTTGTGGGTATTTGCCACATTCCTTACAACATACTTCAGTGTCTGAAGCTTGTCTGCAGTATCAACAAGTGTTGAGTACTTGAAGTTTATCTCTGCCTGGCCTGCAGTTGCAACTTCGTGGTGCGTGGCCTCTATATCAAAATCAAATACATCACTAAGAAGGGTTACCATCTCCCTCCTTATAGGACCGAGCTGGTCGATTGGCTCTGCAGGATAGTATCCTTCCTTATGCCTGATTACAAAGCTACCCCCATTCTCCCATGGGGCTTCCTTCGCATGGACCTTGTATCCTATTCCGGAGCTTGGCTGGGATACGTCAAGGTTTACAGAATCAAAGATAAAGAATTCTGGTTCTGGGCCGAAGTAGCTTACATATCCCAGCTCCTTCTGATGCGCTTCTGCCTTCTCTGCAACGCCTCTGGGATCTCTCTCGAACCTTCCTGCCTTTGCGCCTCTGTGAACCTGTGCAAGGATCCTTGCAACTCCAGGAGCCCAAGGGATGGGTCTTGCACTTTCAGGTATAGGCAACAGTATCATGTCGCTTTCGAATATCTCAGTGAAACCCTTTATGCTGCTTCCGTCAAGCTTACCGAAACCTTCGCTGAATGCTTCTTTATTGAACTTGCTTGCAGGTATGGTTATGTGGTGCAGCCTTCCCATAAGGTCAGTGAACTGCAGGTCCACCCACTTTATCTTGTTCGCTTTCAACATCTTTATTGCAGAGTCCGATTTGTCTTTTGCCATACACAATCCCAAATAATGAAGTGGAGTTGGATACCCAATATTTAAATTGGTATACTACAAAACCGAACAATCGCCATTAAGCACATACGAGGGATAAACGAGGGATTATAAATCTTTAATTCCATATAGATAGGATTTTGATGCCGCGTTCTTCCAGTGCTAGCATAAGGAAGAAGGATGAGAGAATCCTTGTGCTTGTTGTAGACATAGACAACGACCTTTATAGGAAGACAAGGATAGCTGGGCCACTGATAGGAAGGGCTCCGAACCTGGATGGGGCCGGGCAGCTTGCACTTGCTGATCCTGAAGATCCTGATGCTAACACGATGTTTTATGCAGTTAGGACATACGACAAGCTGAGGAAGGAAGGGTATCTGGTTAACATTGCAACAGTTACAGGAGCGGAGTCGGAGGGTTACGCAGCTGACAGCGAGGTTGCAAGGCAGCTTGAACTTGTGCTCGAATCGAACAAGAGCGATGTATGCATGCTTGTGAGCGATGGCGCAAGTGACCAGCGCATTATACCGATTATTGAGTCAAGGCTTAAGATAAACAGCATACAGATTGTGACAATGAAGCAGGCAGAAAGCCTTGAAAACACCTACTTTACAGTACTTGAGAAGCTCAAGGAGCCGCACTACGCAAGGATTGTATTTGGCCTTCCTGCAGTACTGCTGCTTCTTTTTGCAGTAAGCTATTCGATAGGGACAGGATGGGTGCTGCCGGTGGGACTTATAGGGCTTTATCTGCTCATCAAGGGCTTCGGGCTTGAGGATGCATTCCTTAACTCGTTCAGGGGCTTTGGCTTTAGCATAGACAGAATGAGCTTTGTATTCTATTTCAGCTCGCTGCTCTTTCTTGCTGCAGGAGTTTTCATAAGTGCAGGCAATTACACTACAACGCTAAGAGTGGTTGGAGACCAGGGCGCTGCGATAGCGCAGGGAATAGAAGGCTTCCTTATCGTCCTGCCGATGTTCTTCCTTTTGTTCATCATAGGAAGGCTAATAGACATAAGGAGCACGAAGCACATGTTCAAGACGTTCAGGTATGGAGTTTATTTCGGATCAATGATCACGCTTTGGGTCCTTATGTATTCATTCACTGCCTGGCTCATAGGCCAGATATACTTTGGGCAGCTGCTTGAGTACACGCTTATTGCGATAGCGATAGGGGTTTCGGTATCTTACTTTGCAAACTTCCTTAGGAGAAGGGTCATTGCGTCCAAGGACATGAAGGACAAGCCAGTTGTAAACGAGCTTGGAGCAAACATAGGAAAGATATCGAAGGTGGACGTGAAGCGCGGCAGGATCATAATTAACACTAGTTTTGGAAACCCCGTCACTTATGGCGTTGACAGGATAGTCGAAATATCAGATAGGGTAATGATAAGATAAGGTGTTGGTTGGATGAACGGCACATCGAGGTTCAAGGTGCCAGGGGGAAAGCTCGTGATAGTAAAGCTTAGCTACAGCGACAAGATAGAGACGCTGCAGATACTTGGCGACTTCTTTGTCTATCCTGAAGAGGCGCTGCCTGAGATAGAGAACCTCCTGATAGGGTCGCAGATAAATGCGGCCAAGCAAGACATTTCAAAACAGATAAATGACTACGCAAGCAGGAAAAACATAGAGATGGTGGGGATAACACCTGATGCAATAGCACAAGCAGTAATCATGGCGATAAGATGAGCGTTAAATGGAGAGTAATTGAACTGGATGAGCACGATGCCTACAAGAACATGTCGATAGACGAGTCAATACTTGAGCATGTCCACATGGGCGCTTCGTATCCAACAATAAGGTTCTACAGGTGGCTGCCCAGCGCAGTATCAATAGGAAGATTCCAGGGCATGAACGATGAAGTAAACATAGAAAGGTGCAGGGAGCTTGGAATAAGCCATGTACGCAGGATGACTGGCGGCGGAGCAGTATACCATGACCACGATGGTGAACTTACATACAGCATAATTGCAAAGCAGGACAACTTCCCTAGCGGGATCAGGGACAGCTACGAAATGATTTGCGGCTGGATAATAGACGGACTTGAAGGGATTGGAATAGACGCAAAGTTCGCTCCGATAAACGACATAATTGTAAATGGAAGGAAGATATCCGGAAATGCGCAGACCCGAAAGGATGGCGTGCTGTTGCAGCACGGTACAATATTATACAAGCTGGACATATCAAAAATGTTTTCGGTACTGAATGTGAGCAAGGAGAAGATATCTGACAAGATGATCAAGAGTGTTGAGGAGCGTGTTACTTCCATAACTGCCCAGAAAGAGATCGGATTTAACGACTTCTATTCTTCTGTGCTTAAGGGCTTTGTAAATGGGAAGGATTACCAGACTGGAACTTTAAGCAAGAGTGAACTTGATAGGGCAGAGATACTTAAAGGGACTTACTCGTCACAGGCCTGGAACTTCAGCAG
>JAGWHH010000071.1 GCA_028866935.1 Microcaldota archaeon
AAATCTCAAAGATGTAGACGTAACTGGTGACGGAACAGGTTACTCATTAACCGTAACAAAACATTACAGGACGCAGGGAAGTAAAGAGGGTAGTAAGAACTACGTGTATTCTTTCAATCTGATGGACCTGAAGAGTGAATTATACGTGTGCTATGGTATCGGGGTGAAATCAGAAAAAGAGGCATATAACAAAGCAGTTGAAATGCTTGAAGAAGTCAAAGAAAGGTGCAACATAAAAATCAGGAGCGAAAGGTTGGACAAATACTACAGTTATCAATCAACATTGAAGACGACTGACGAAGAGACAATTTTGTATATACTACCTAGGAAAGATACGAGGATAAATGGATCGTTTCGCTGGAGAAATATATTGAGGAGGTTGATGAAAGATCCATTTACATACTTGTCAGAGTATTACAAACGAGAGAATTCAGAAAGTGGTTTTTCTGTAGACAAAAGGGCGTTTGGGTGGAAAATTTGGCAGAAAAAAGATGATAGGATAGGCACTGCAATAGACTGCATTGTTGCTTTACATAACCTTTTCAGAATGGGTTATTGATGAATTTTGTCCCAAACCCAGTTTTATGAAAACGTTTAAATACCACATGGAACACCACAGTTTTGTGGATTTTTATGAGCACTAGCAAGTCAAGGGAGCCCGTAGCATCATCAACCAGGCTGTGGATCCCTGAAAGATATGAAATCGTAAGCAGGAGAAGCAACTTTCATGAATCTTGTGATATAGCGGAAAACCTTGGCGGAAAGCTGATATCATTAGGAGAGCTGATAAGGAAGGGCGGCGTTGATCCTGAAATCTTTGATAGGTTACAGTCAAACTCGTTCTTTCTAGGAGGCATTGCTCCAAATCTGGAAATAGGGGCAAATAGAATAGATTATAAGACAGGGGTCTTAAGTCACGTGCCGTATCAGGAAAAATTAGGCGTGCCAGAGGATGAAATGGCCCACGTTATTAGAAATAATGGCAGGCTATTTGTAACAGTGGTAGATGCGAACTCAAATGGCAATCGTTTCTGGGTTGATGCCAGAGTGCCAATGGTAGAGGAGCGAATATTTGTGCTGGATGTCAAGTCAAAAGGGTCAAGAACGGTCAGGGCGGGCCCTGAAGTAGTGGAACAGATAGTTGGCGCTGGCGGCAGGGCAAATGTATACAGGGCGGTTAGTGCTGTTGTGGTGGTATTCCCTGAAGAGGCAGGTAGGGGGAACGCAGCGCGCAGTGCACTAAGGGACTGATTTGTGCAGGAATGCGATGCACGAGTCTATCCGGGCAAGTTTTTTAAATTAACTTGCCTTAATGCTATTCATGTATAACGAAGAGATAGCCTCCCTATTCACTAATCTTGAAATAAGAGTCGGGGACAGGGTAAAAGTCACATCTGCTGATGGCACATTTGAAGGGATACTGATGCCAAGAGCTGAAGTAGGAAGGAATGATATCATAGTGATAAAGCGTACTGACGGATACAATATGGGCATAAGGTATGCAAAAGGAATAAAGATCGAGAAGGTTTCAGGAACAAAGGGCGCGTTCTCTTTTCCTAAAGTTGAGATGTCGCATGACAGGTCCTTAAAGACGATAAACATGCTTTACACTGGAGGAACAATAGGGAGCAAGATTGACTATGTGACCGGGGGGGTGTACATGCTTACAAAGCCCGAGGAGCTTCTTGCCGAGGTTCCAGAGCTTCATGGAATAGCGAACATGGAGATCAGCAATCTAATGAGCATAGCAAGCGAAGACATGACATACAAGGAATGGATAAGGATCGCCCAGGAGGCTGCAGCTGTACTCAACAAGGGATCTGAAGGTATAGTAATTACGCACGGTACAGACACAATGCATTACACTGCGGCTGCGCTAAGCTTCATGCTTGAAGGAGTGAATGCCCCAGTTGTACTAACTGGAGCGCAAAGAAGCAGCGATAGGGGATCAAGCGACGCATTCTCAAACCTGATATGCTCATCTCACATCGCAACAAAGAGCAACATAGCAGAGGTAGGAATATGCATGCACAGCACAAGCTCGGATGGGCAGAATATTTTCATAAGAGGAACAAAGGCAAGGAAGATGCATACTTCTAGAAGGGATGCGTTCAGGCCGATAAACAGCGTGCCAATATGCAAAGTCGACACAAAAGGCAAGATAGAGTACACAAGCGATTACAGGCACGTTGGAAAAGGAAGCAAGAAGGTAAAGGCATTGACAGGCTTTGAGCCTAAAGTTGCACTTGTGAAGGTTCATCCCAATTCAAATCCAGATATAATAGATTATTACATTGGCATGGGGTACAAAGGGATCGTAATAGAAGGCACAGGGCTTGGGCATGTGCCCACTTCGCCGAGCATAAAGGAGCTTTCCTGGATCGGCCAGATAAGGAAGGCAGTAGACTCTGGGATTATTGTAGGCGTTACGTCACAGTGCCTTTATGGCAGGGTGCACGAAAATGTTTACAGAAACCTTAGGCTTCTTCGCGGCACTGGAGCGATCTTTTGTGAGGATATGATGCCAGAAGTAGCTTATGTAAAGCTTGGATTCCTTCTTGGAAATTATAACAAGAAGAAGGCGCAGGAAATGCTTAATGTTAATATTGCCGGGGAGATAACCCAGCGCACGCGGTTCGATGAATTTGAGGTAGAGTGAATGCATGATTCGGATTACTACAGAAAGATCGGATTCAAATGCGGCCTTGAAATCCACCAGCGCCTTGCAACAGAGCATAAGTTATTCTGTTCTTGCGATGCGGGAATGAAGCCAGATACTAAAATAGCAACAGTAGAAAGAAGGCAAAGGGCTGTTGCCGGGGAGCTTGGCATGATGGATAGGTCAACAAGCTTTGAAAGCAGCAGGGGCCGTGGTTTTGTATATAACATTTTTGAGAATAGCACCTGCCTTGTTGACATAGACGAGGAACCGCCGCATGATGTTAACGGCGATGCTGTTGAGACTGGAATAAGGCTCTCATCGGCATTCAATGCTAAGGTCCCTGATGAAATTGAACCAATGAGGAAAGAGGTAGTAGACGGGAGCGACCCCAGTGCATTTCAACGCTCAATGCTGATAGGCCATGACGGCCATATTGAGATTGATGGAAAGAAATACAGCATAACGTCAATTTTCCTTGAGGAGGAGTCATCTGGCATAGAATCTTCAAATAACGAAACCGTAACATATAATGTTGACAGGCTGGGGGTTCCGCTTATTGAGGTAGATACTGCGCCAGATATTAGGACGCCTTCGGAAGCTAGGAGCGTTGCGCTGAGGATAGGTCAGCTCCTGCGGCTTACGGGAAAGAGGGATGGAGACTGTGCAAAATACCTGGTACAAAGAGGCATAGGCAGCATAAGGCAAGACGTGAACGTATCAATAGAGGGAGGCACAAGAGTAGAGGTAAAGGGACTGCAGGAGATAGGCTCAGTTGACATAATTATTGAAAATGAAGTAGAGAGGCAGATGAAGCTGCTTGAGATAAAGAAGGCTTTGCTAGCAAGGAAGGCTCAAGTAGGCGCCGTTCAGGACATAACAAAGCTGCTATCCAGATCAGGGGCAAAGATGATCAGCGAGACGCTGAAGAATGGGGGCGTTGTGCTTGCGGCAGGCCTTCCTGGATTTGCAGGATTTATCGGATATGAGATAGGAGCGAACAGGAGGCTTGGAAGCGAAATAAGCGACTATGCAAAGATGTCCGGGGTAAAAGGCATAATCCATAGTGATGAGGATCTTGCAAAGTACGGATTCTCAGAAGGCGAGATAGAGTCCGTAAGAAAGGAGCTTAAACTTGGAAAAGATGACGCGTTTATGCTTGTAACTGCGCAAAAGGACATGTGCGAGAAGGCAATAACGCTTGCTACCTACCGTGCAAGGATGGCAATGTCAGAAGTACCACCTGAAACGAGAGCGGTACTTGATGCTGAGAAGGGCACAACAAAGTTCATGAGGCCGCTTCCTGGAGGATCAAGAATGTACCCGGAGACAGATGCGAAACCGATTGTTGTTGAGCATGCTTACCGCAAGAAGATTCTTGATGACACGATATTTGCACAAGAGCGCATTGCAAAGATAAGAGAAGAACTTGGCGGAAACCTGCAGATAGCAGACCAGCTTATAGGGTCTCCCAAGCTTCAGATATACGAGTATATCGCATCAAGGTCAAAGTGCGATAAACTGGTTGTCGCTGCAACTTTACTTGAAAGAATGAAGGAATTGGAAAGAGGGGGGTTGCGCATAGACATAGATGACGACGTGATGGTTGAGATTTTCGATAAATATCCAGAAGGCAGGCTCACAAAAGCAGGCATAGTCGAAGTGATAAAAGAAATGCCTAAATCAGAAAAGGAAATTGAGAGCGTATTAAAGAAGAAATCATTGGAAAGAATATCTGGAAACAAACTTAAGGAGCTTATCAAAGAGACAGGGATGAAGGGAAGGGAGGATGTCATAAGGGCAATAATGTCAAAATACAGGCTGAATGTGGATGGAGAAGAACTCAGCATCATGCTTGGTGGTAAAAATGAAATATGAAATCGTTGGCTCTAATATGCAGCACCTTAAAGTCGACATGGATGAGGGTGAGAAGATAGTTGCGGATTCGGGCACATTGGTCAGCAAGAGCGTGAATGTAGTGATGGCTCCGAAGCTAGCTGGGGGAATAATAAGCGCACTTGAGAGAAAGGCCACCGGAGCTACTGCACTACTTACGGAATTTGAGGCGAAGAGCGGAGAGGGACAGATGGCAGTTGCAGGAGTATTTCCTGGAAAGATCCTGCAGATAACTTTAAAAGACGGGCAGAGATTCACTGTGGAAAAGGGTTCGTTTCTTGCAGCTGATACAACAGTGAAGTATAGCATCCAAGTTATGGGATTTGGAGCTGCATTTCTTGGGGGTGCAGGATTGTATCTTCTTGAGCTAGTAGGCCCTGGGAATATTTTCGTGCACGCTAGCGGGGACGTAATAGAGCACGATGTCGATGCGCAGAAT
>JAGWHH010000072.1 GCA_028866935.1 Microcaldota archaeon
GCGTACCTGATAGCCTATCTGATGTGACCCTACATTTACTTTGACGATGGTGATACTATGTAAATGTCAACTCCCTATAGCGATAGGCATAAAGAAAGCTTTAAATACCTTAGTGAATATACTTTATACGATTTATCATCGACAGATTTCATGTCTGTTAGATGAACTTCACTTTAACTTTCATATTTGGTGAATTAAATGTCAGACAAACCGCACATGAATTTGATCTTCATAGGCCACATAGACCACGGAAAGTCAACTACAGTAGGAAGACTGCTTTATGAGACTAAGGCAGTTACTGAGCAGGACATGAAGAAGTTCAAAGAAGAGGTAGCAAAGTACAACCGACCCACATTCGAGTTCGCATTCGTAATGGACCAGCTCAAGGAGGAAAGGGAAAGAGGAATCACAATCGACATTGCGCACCGTGACTTCCAGACACCAAAATACTACTTCACAATCATCGACGCACCTGGACACCGTGACTTCGTAAAGAACATGATCACAGGGGCAAGCCAGGCAGACGCCGCAGTTCTTGTAGTGTCTACTCCAGATGGCATTCAATCACAGACAAGAGAGCACGCATACCTTGCCAGAGTGCTAGGGATCAGCCAGCTCATAGTAGGTCTAAACAA
This sequence comes from Microcaldota archaeon, assembly GCA_028866935.1. Lineage (GTDB taxonomy): Archaea > Micrarchaeota > Micrarchaeia > Micrarchaeales > CABMGC01 > JAJZNA01. The sequence goes on from JAGWHH010000072.1 coordinate 636, forward strand.
GATGGACGCAGCAGGATTTGACAAGCAGAAGTTCGAGGATGCAAAGGCAAAGGTTACAGAATTGCTTAAGACAGTAGGATATGATGTGAGTAAGATCCTATTCGTTCCATACTCTGCGCTTGAAGGCTCAAACGTTGCAGTTAAGTCGGACAAGCTTCCATGGTACACCGGGCCAACGCTTCTGGCAGCACTTGACACACTTGTACTTCCAAAGAAGCCAACAGACAAGGCTCTTAGGCTTCCTGTACAGGACTCTTACAGCATCTCAGGATTCGGAACTGTTCCGGTAGGAAGGGTCGAGACCGGAGTGATAAAGGTAGGAGACAACATAATCATAATGCCTGCAGGAGTTAAGGCAGAGGTAAAGTCAATAGAGATGCACCACCAGCAGATGCAAAAGGCAGAGCCTGGTGACAACATCGGCTTCAACATAAAGGGAGTTGATAAGAAAGACGTCAAGAAGGGAGATGTTGTAGGACTTTCAAGCAACCCTCCGACAGTGGTGTCCGAATTCACTGCGCAGATAGTAGTGATCAACCACCCAACCGCAATAGCTCCAGGATACACTCCAGTATTCCACATACACACTGCTCAAGTAGCAGCAACAGTTACTGAAATAGTGGAGAAGAAGGATCCAAAGACTGGCCAGACGCTTCAGAAGAACCCTGAGTTCATAAAGAATGGCGATGTTGCAATAATAAAGGTAAAGCCAACACGTCCAATCGTAATAGAGAAGTTCAGCGACTTCCCGCCTCTTGGCAGGTTCGCAATCAGGGACATGGGCCAGACAGTTGCAGCAGGCGTAGTGCTAGATGTGGTAAAGAAGCAGTGATTTATTGCCAGTAGCCCGTATAAAGATAATAAGCAGGAACACTAAGGACGCAAGGTCCATAGCAAGCCAGATAGTAGAGATAGCCAAGTCAATAAACATCAAGTTCAAGGGCCCTGTTGCCCTTCCTACAAGGCGCCTGAGGATATCAACAAGGAAGACGCCTTGCGGTGACGGTTCACACACTTACGAAAAATGGGAAATGAGAATCCACAAGCTTCTTGTGGAAATAGACGGAAGTGACCAGGCCCTCAGGCAGGTTATGAGAATCCCTGTTCCAGACACAGTACAGATAGAGATGGCTCTCTTAGGCTAATTTTACATAAAGTAGTACTACCTTTAGTAGAATTCCCCTATTCTGCTATACTAAAACGCTTAAATATCATAAAATATCCAATATTAGGTGTGATAATTATGGCAGAATCAAGCGCAAAAATTCAAAGAAGCCGCAAAGAAGCAGTTAATGAGGCCGTTTTTGTAATACTTGCTGAAGCAAGAAGAGATGCAAGGAAGAGTGTAAAAGGGCTTAGGTCAGAATTTAGGAGCCAAATGAGGCATGCGTTTTGGGAGTTCGAAAAGAAGAATGCAAATTCAGGAGGTCTACTTGTAGCTATTCTGGGTCTTGCAACATATCCTGTTTCAGAGATTGTAATTGCAGCAAGAGCAGAGATTAAAATTCTAAAGTTAAAGCGCCAAGTGATGGTTCCTACATACTCAAAGGTATCTAAAATCTACGAACAAGAAGGCATGTTAAAGGATGCTTTGCCATTCGCAAAGGGAGCTGGGGATGCGGGATCAATATATAGGCTAGATAAAGAAATTAGGCTTCGCAAAGATGCGGCATTTAAGGAAAGAAAACATGCGAGGATGTCCGAAGAAGCAATGAGGATATACGAACAAGCCAGGCAAACTGATTAATTAAAGCGCTTTAGCACGTTTATATCCTTCTCTAGTTCTGCCTAAAAAGGCAAGTTCTAAGAATCAAGAAACATTTGTTTACGCTAACGTTTTTGCCTTGCTTCTGAAACGTTCAACAGCTACTTCAGCTCCTGTTTTAGGCTTCCCTAAAACGTCCCATGCGCTTGCGCCCCTTTTTGATATCTCAAGGAAGTTTTCGCCCTTGATTCCTGAAGATCCCGGAGCAAGGCAGAGCTGATTCTCTTTAACTGCAAATATTCCCTTCGAGTAAACTGCCTCGACATACCTGTTCAGGTTACCTACCCTTATCTTTAGGGGCTCGCCTTCTTCAAATCCTGCCTCAGAGCACATGGTGCTAAGCTTGAGATTACCATACCCGTCCACATGCGCAACCCTCCACATCGTCCTATCCGGTATTGCTTCATTGTCTATCTCATCTCCGAGTATGCCTTCATAAGATTTCTTTACTATTGCCCTGAGCGCAATTGGAAATGTGTCCCTGGATCTGAACTGCGACCCGTTTCTTGATATGTTTATCTCGCGTAGCTCGGTTATCAGCGGTTTTATGTATGAAAAAGACTCTCCGGAAAGAACGCCTACGACTTCTACTCCATTGCTAAGTTTTGCATAAACAAGCCTTTCGCCTCCGTTATCCTCCCTCGGGCTTAAATCGTCCTTTCTCGGCGCGGTATTAATGTACAGGAACGTGCCGCCTACTCCCATAAGGTTTCCGCCCCTTTTCAGGCTTTTAAACACACTGTGGTTTATTGCAAACTGATGCGCCCAGAAGCCGGTCTGTATTGTGCTGAAAGGCTCTACAGATACCTCCTCTATCCTGGCATTTGGAATTAGTGCACTTATATGCTGCTTTACTTCAACGAATGCAGGATCTCCTTTGCCATAGTCTGCTATGAGTACTATGTAAGGCGTGCTGTTGTTTGTCATCCTATCATCGATCAGAACGTCTTATACTTGCCAAGAGAGATGTCTATTGTAAAGTCGCTAAGGTTTTCAAGCCATCCTTCTGCAATATACCTTGCCTTCGACTTTGCATTTTCGAAGTTTGCTCCGTTTATTGTTGCAATGTCTATGTTAAGGTTGAGCGGCTCGTCAATCCTTTTCCCTATCTGCGACATTATTGCTATGTTGCACTCTCTGATGTCGCTGTACTGTGCGACAACATCGCTTGCAAGCTCCGTTGCTAGAAGATTGTAGATCTTGCCGATATGGTTGACCGGGTTTTTTCCCGCTGCAGCTTCAAGGCTCATGGGCCTGAATGGGGTTATTATTCCGTTAACCCTGTTCCCTCTGCCCACTGACCCGTCGTCCCCAGCCTCGCAGCTAAGTCCGCTCTTTGTAAGATAAACCTCATCGCCGTCTTCAGGGTCTGCAGAGTTTATATGCACTTCGACCTCCTTTCCTATTAGCTTTTCTGCAAACCTTACAACGTCAGTCTTTATTCTCTCCTTGTAGCCCATGTACTGATCAAGGTTCCTTGTATGCTTTGAGACGAAAGCTATTGCTATGGTTAGCACGTACTTGTTCTTGTCCCTAAGCCCCATAACCTTTATGTCCTCTCCAACCGCAGGGTTTACTTCCTTGTATCTCTTGCTGTTAAGGTACCTTTCAGTCTCAAGTACAAGCTTTTCTATATCTGTGAAAGGCGCAAAGCCTATTCCAAAAGAAGTGTCGTTTGCAAGAGGCACAGCCTTTGGATTTGTCCTGTCAAAAAGGTGCGTGAGGTCTGCGCTGCCCTTTGCTATCTTCGATACGAATATTACCTCCTTATCCACATCAAGAAACCTTGTATTCTGCTTTAGGTATTTCTTTGCAACTTCCTTTGCTATCTCATTAACGTCAATCTTTGTTCCGTTGAATCTGTCAGTTGCCCTTCCTGTCACTATTACCTCTATCTTCTTGGTTATCTTTGCGGATCCGAATCCCGCATGCGAAGCCCCTCCTATTATCAGCCCCTTGTCTACGTTGTGGTGCATTATGCTGCCGCAGTTGTCAAGGTATTCCTTTGCAAGAGCGTGGCTTGTTGCATCAACAATTCCATCAATCAAGCTGTCAGGGTGCCCTATCCCCTTCCTTTCAACAAACTCTACACCCTGCTCCGCAACAGGAATCCCATCCAACTTATTAACTGATATATTTTTCATTATATCATCTAGATTTAGCATAAATCCAGAGCCTACTGTCCCTTAAGCACCTGAATAAATTAGACCTCTCAAAGATGGCTTATAAATACATATATAATTACCACCACACATAATATTACTGTTAATAATATGCCTATAATAGAGCAATTGGAAGACGTCTCGTTGAGGATACATTCGATGAGGAAGTCTGCAGGGGTGAGCCAGAAGCGCCTTGCGAAGATGTGCGGGCTTAGCCAGAGCACCATAGCAAGGATAGAGCGTGACATAACGCGGCTAAATCCAAGCTACAGCACAGTGTACCTAATAATTGACGCTTTGGAGGGGCTAAGCAGGAGGTCCGGCAGCGAAAGCATACTGATGAAGAGCG
>JAGWHH010000073.1 GCA_028866935.1 Microcaldota archaeon
CTTACCTATGTCCTTTCTCTCAATTATGGCAATTACATCATGCTGGTTCTTGCAAGCGTAGTACAATTCTATGCAGGCCAGAGATTCTATGCAGGCACAATAGATGCAGTTAAGAACAGATCTGCAAATATGGATACGTTGATAGCGATAGGCACCACTGCTGCGTGGAGTTATAGTGCAATTGTTACACTCTTTCCTCATGCCTTCCCTGCTGGCGGGGTGTATTTTGACACTTCAACTATCATAATCTCATTGATACTGACTGGTACATATATGCAAAGGCTTGCCGAATCCAGGGCTTCAAATGCGGTTTCGGCTCTTATCGGTCTGCAACCGAAGATAGCGCATGCGATAAGAGGAAACAAGATAATGGATATTCCAATAGAACAGATTAAATCTGGGGATCCGCTTCTTGTCAAGCCAGGGGAGAAGATACCTGCCGATTCTGTCGTTGTTAGCGGAAATAGCTCTGTTGATGAGTCTATGATAACCGGAGAGAGTATGCCGTTGACCAAGAGAGTTGGCGATAAGGTCATCGGGGGGACAATAAATTTGACAAGTTCGCTCAGTGTAAAGGCAGTAAAGGTTGGGGAGGACACGGCATTAGCCCAGATAATAAAGATTGTTCAGGATGCAGCTTCCAGCAAAGTGCCGATACAGAAATTAGCTGATAAGATATCCTCTTATTTCGTGCCAATAGTAGTGCTTATTGGCATTGCTTCTTCATTATTATGGTATTTAGTGGGGGGAGTCGGACTAAATGTGTCTGTTCTCATATTTGTTAGCGTGCTGATCATAGCCTGTCCGTGTGCGCTTGGCATAGCCACTCCCGCCGCTTTGCTGGTTTCATCGGGCAGAGCAGCCAAAGAAGGAATATTGATAAAGAGCGGGGAGAGCTTACAGATAGCAAGTAAGGTTAATGCGATAGTTCTTGATAAGACGGGAACGCTCACCAAGGGCAGGTCAGAGGTAACCGACATAGTATCTGTTTCAGATTATAGTGAAAGGGAGATACTTAGGCTTGCAGCATTGGCTGAGGCGAATTCCGAGCACGTTATAGCAAAGGCAATAACCGAGAAAGCAAGTAAATATAGGATAAGTGCTCAATTCCCTAAGAGGTTTACTTATAAGCAGGGCAGTGGGATAATTGCATTTGATAAACATGGAAAAAGGGTATCGATTGGCAATAGAGACCTATTTGATTCAAAAGAACTTGATAGAATAGATAAACAACTTGAAAAGTTAGAGTTAGAAGGCAAAACTACTCTTATAGTTGGCTTACAAAACAGAGTAATTGGACTAATAGCCCTTGCAGATACACTTAAGAAGGACAGTGAAAAGGCAATTAGGGCTTTCCAAGACTCTGGAAAAGAGGTATGGCTCATAACTGGGGATAATGAAAGAGTAGCTGATGCTGTTGCAAAACAACTAGGCATAAAGAATATTATCGCCCAGGCAAAGCCAAAAGATAAGATGCAGAAGATAATGGAATTGCAGAAGAGGGGCAGAGTGGTGGCTATGGTTGGAGACGGCGTTAATGATGCCCCTGCTTTAACCAAGGCAGATCTAGGGATAGCAATAGGTGCCGGTACGGATGTGGCATTACAGGCAGGCGAAATAATACTGATTAGAAACAATGTATACGGTGCGTACATAGCCTTAGAACTTGGAAAAAGAACAATGAGCAAGATAAAGCAGAATTTATTCTGGGCATTTGGCTACAATGTTATCCTGATTCCGGTGGCAGCAGGAGTATTGATACCTTTCTTCACAGTAAGCGTTTATAGTTTCCTTCCCATCCTTGCAGCCTTTGCTATGGCATTTAGCTCCGTAACCGTAGTATCCAACTCTTTATTGCTTGCTAGATTCAGGAGTTCTTAGCAGAAAATTTAGTCGCCAAAACTAAATGACAGGTGGTGTTTTACCCCTTCTCTACGGGCGGAAGTTTTTAGGGAATTATGGGACACCCAAGGTTCTAGTTACAGTTCCAATCATTTATCTCCTTTTCCTATCAGCAATTCATGGCTTTTCAGGGCGTCGCTTCTGCTTACTACGATAAGAGTTTCTGTATAGCAGGAAACGAATTCCACTATGTTTATGTTCTGTTCGGCAAGCAGAGAAGCAATATACGCGACGAATCCAGGAAGCGACTCAAGCTTCTCACCAGAATGTATGATTATTGCAGATGCGTTCTCATGTGCCTTGATTATGTCAGCAGACTTCCTTACCTTCTTGAGCTCTTCAGCACTCTGAACAAGATATACGTAGTAATCGCCAAGCCTTATCTTGCCGCTCTTCTCTACGTCCACGTCATCGTTTGATATTATTACTGATATCCCGCTCTGTATCGTTATAGTGCTGTCATTAAGCATCTCTGTTGCATGCTTCTCTATATTTATGTCACGCTCCTTAAGTTCCTGTGCATATCTCCTGAGCGCTGCCTTTATCGCATGATAATTCCTTATCCTGAGGCTGCGCTGCACCACCCTTGCAAGCGCGCTATAGTTAACAATCCCGTTTTCCAGGGCCTCAATGGTATATGGCTTGTTTTTCAGGTATAATCTTACGAGGTTGGATACTGACATTTGTTTCATCTGATACATTTTATGCTAAAATATAATCAATCTGCGAGTAAAGATTAATATAGTAACTGCACCAACCTCCATTTGAAATTCAATGACTGTTAAGTTCAGCATCGAGCGATCCAAGAAAGAAGACGCCCCTGGCATAATCAAACTGGTCAATGACGAGTCAAAGCGATCAGGCGCAGTGCTTCGGATAAGCGAGCATGACGTAAGCAAATGGCGCAAATCAGGATTCTCGATCGTTGCTAAGGCGCAAGGCGGTCAGATAATAGGCCATCTTTCCGCATACATCTGGCCAGAATCCAAATGGATAGAGTTCAGGTCATCGGTTGTAAAACCTCAATACAGGGGCAATGGCATAAACAGCTCACTCACAAAGAAGATGATGGAGCTTGTGAGCAAAAAGTACAAGAACAGCACATTAGTTGCATTTACAAACAAGGCCGGGGCAGGACAGGGAACACTACTCTCCGTGGGCTTCACAGAGGCAGATTACAATACGCTTCCAGAAGAACTATTCTCAATAGGCCCAAAGTACAGGGGCAAAAAAGAGTTCGGATACAAAATTTTCACATACTTTGGTAAATTTTGATACCGGAAAAAACCGAAATTATAGGATTTGCTTAAATAGGTATACGGCCACTAATCTAACAAGTTCTTAGTAAGTGATCTGTACGGGAAAAGTCGGCCCTCTAAGGGCATTCAAGGATGTAGTTTTCTTCATCGGTCAGCTGATGATGGCAATGCTCGGATCCAGTTATACTGGAGACGTGCAGTATGCGCCAGTAGTAAATGAGGGGCGCGACAAGCCTCGCAGAAGGTAAAAAGTAAAGAGCAAACGACGCAAGAGCGTCAATGCTGCTGGCGCTTATCCTGAAAACTGTTAAATAAAGGTATGTTCAATAATAGTCTGCATTGGGTCCGTAGCTCAGCTTGGATAGAGCGGAACCGTCCTAAGGTTAAGGTCGCGGGTTCAAATCCCGTCGGACCCGTTGTAAATTGATCCTAGCCATTACAAATGCCTCAATAAGCTGGAGAAGAACTGAACTATCCGATCCCAAAGACTCTGAGAGGGTCTTGGCTGCTGCTCAATTGTGGTTGTTGTAGATTTGGCGGATGTTGACGTATTTGAAGTAATTGCCTTAGTACCTGCAGGCACCCCACTTTGTGAGAAATTTATGTAGATATACCACGCAGGATTTAGCTGCATCCCTGGCATCTCTATCAACCCCCATGGGTATGTCGGATAATTGGCAAGCTGGAACCAATAAATTCTCTTTACAAACGGATAAGAAGAAAGAAGGTTAAGTGACTGTTCCATGAACTTGGGTTGCTGTATATCCTGCGCAGTCAGGTTCCCAGCCTCGTATCCTATCTCAGTTACCCAGATTGGCTTATGTGTCAGGTTTTCATAAAGATTTAGCGCATAACCCCATTCTCCAGCCAAAGTAAGGCCATTACTGTCGTAACCTAGCGTGCTGAAGTTGTACTGCCCGCCATCTCCATACGCATGTATGGATATTGCATCGCAGTATTGCGATGCGCCATCGTCCCAAGCCTGCTTGTAAAACTGATATTCCGAATCTACCGTGTGATTTGCACCAGTTATTGCATGTATTGCAGCTCCGCCAAAGCACACTACCGTATCATTCGGATATTTGCTTTTTATTATGGTTGATGCGCTCCTCATCATGTAGTAATAATGGGTAGCATTCCAGTCCTGATACGCTGATCTGAAGTAATCTGGCTCATTCCAGATCTCCCAAGCGTGTATCTCAGGATACTGTGAAATAGCTGCAGACACGCTCGCGTTCCAGTCAGAAAGCGTCCAATTAAGCCCATTAACCGTTGCATAGTCAAGAATGCCAAGCCACTGAGCCCCCATGCCTGACGTTGCTGATATATATTGCGAGCCATATTGGGAATTAATGCCAATATCCGTTCTAAAGCAGTTAATCCCATTATCTACAGCCATCCCCATGGCAGTTAGGTTTCCTGCAGAGTTGAAGCATAGCTGCAAATTGCTTGTTGTAGCACTAGCTATCGGCATCGTAAGAAAGACTGCCACTAAGGCTAAAATAAACCTATCCATCAGATAAAGACCTTTTACCATAACTCAATTTATCCTACTTCTTATTTAGCTTTTTCCTAAAAAGCACCTTAGGGACTTGACATTTACATACAACCACCATCGTCAATCTGCATGACCTATCACATCAGATAAGTCATGAGATATG
>JAGWHH010000074.1 GCA_028866935.1 Microcaldota archaeon
TTTCGCACTGCTTTCAGTTAAAGCAGTCACGCCACACGACCTAAGCGTGAAAAGGACAGGAAGCGGATATGCTATTCATGTAGTGGTAGACGTTTAGGGTTTTGCATACCTTCTTTCTATGTCCTTGACCTTATCTACCCTTCTCATATGCCTTTCCTCATTCGAAAAGGGCGTAGAGAGCCACGCCTTAACAATCCTCTTTGCCTTTACGGTATTGCTTGCTGACGCAGAAAGGCACAGGACGTTAGTATTCCCGTCATTCATCGAGGAACGCGCGGTATCCTCATCCCAGCACAGCGAAGCGTATATACCTGGTATCTTGTTTGCAGCTCTTGCCATCCCATTCCCAGATCCGCATATTAGTATTCCCTTTTCCTTCGAAGCAAGAACGCCTTTGCACACCTGCTCTGCAAAATCAGGATAATCATCGTTAGGGTCGTACGCCCTCGGCCCCACATCTACAACTGTGAATCCAAGCTTCTCAAGGAATGTGATTAGGGACTTCTTTAGCTCAAAACCCCGATGATCGCTCCCAACGAATATCTTCATCCAAACCACTAATCAATATACTATCTGAACTATAACTTCCCTCTTTCTCATGCGAGTATCAAAGTCCATTACAACAAGCTGTTGCCATTGCCCAAGCATCATCTTGCCATCTTTGAATGGTATTGTTGCACTCGGGCCAAAGAGCGACGCCCTAAGATGGCTCTTGCCATTATCCTCGCCCCAGGTCTTGCTGTGGTGGTACTCGACGTCAGAAGGCGTTATCCTCTCAAGCATTGCATTCAGATCTCTGATCAGATTTGGTTCATACTCTATCGTGCTGACTCCTGCAGTCGATCCGGGTACAAAAACAGTCACTATTCCCTCCTTTATCCCAGATTTTTCTATCTCATTGCTGACTATGTCTGTAACATTATGTATGTATAGCTCCTTCTCTTTCTTCTCAACCATGAACTTAGAAGACTTAACTGCCATGAAACTATTAACATGAGAACAAATAAATTGCTAACGCAGCATATACGCTATATATGTACAGGATAATTCTGGTTTTGACACTGTTAATGCTGTCAATTATCACAAGCGCAGACAGCATCAATCCACTTCTATTCGTCAATTCCTCATATCCAGCTCCGATAGGCATAGTCAGCTACGGGCTTCTTAACTTATCTTCTGATTCAGGTCCATACTCAATAAGCACAAACGAGGTATTCGGGTACGCCAGAATAGACGCTATATATGCCTACAACGAAACCGCTGCCCAAGAACTGAACGTTTCCGCATGGGGGGTCACACTCCAGCAAAATGTAATGCTGAACATATCATCCAATGGCCATACTCATGTCTACTGGCTTCAGAACGTTGCAGACCTTAACACAAGCAACATGACATACTTTTTTGTAAATAACGTCTGGAATTCCACCACCATTAACGCAAGCATATCCAACTCTACATTGGTCGGGGGCGGGGGAGTCTCAGGCCAGGGCAACCAGTCTTTCTACAGCTACGCCCAGAACTCCACACCATACGAATTGCCATTTGTACTAGAGCCGATAATAAAGATTGCTTATAATGGCAGCTATCCCTACGTCCAGTTCGGGTACAGGCAAAACGGCTACAACATATTTTACGACAATGTAACCATACTGATACCAGGAAAAGCATCAATAGTTGTAACCGGATACAATCAGACAGGAAACATACCCAACAGTTTGAACAACAGCCAATTTTTCGATGCTGAATTGGTATTCGGTGGGGAGGCAAACGGCGCAACAATTCCATTTATCCGTATGAATTCTACCCTTTGGTCAGGTTACCTAAATAATAACGGCTCCATAACCGCATTTCCCTCATTTGCGACTTTTGGCAGCGATACACAAGAGAATGCTACCAACCTGAAGGTCACAAAGGAAGGTGCATATGCGCTTGTACAGACAGGTCAACCTAACTACAATGAAACATTGACTCTTTCAGGTGTGCCTCCAGGGCTGAACCTTTCCTCTTCAAATAAAGTAACACCAACAACAACCAGGCCAATGCAAACAATCACGCAATCAGCAATACTACAAAACCCGCCAAGCGGGACTGTGGGCGCGCCCAGCGCGGGCCCGTACCTTGTTCTTGGCACAGCCATTCTTTGCATAATGATAGTTATACTGGTCCTAGCCTATCTTAGGGCAGCAAATAAAGGAAAACAGGTGCGCAGTTGAAAAAGAAGGTCATTATAGCGCCATCAATACTCGCGGCAGACCTGGGAAATCTGAGAAGCGAGGTAAAAAGGCTTGACAAGGCAGGCGCGGATTGCATACATATAGACATAATGGATGGCAAGTTTGTCAAAAATATCACATTTGGCCCTACTGTTGTATCCTCAATAAGGGATTCAACATACCTGCCTTTCGAACTCCATCTAATGATAGAGCGTCCGGATCTATACATAGACAAATTTGCACAAGCAGGATCAGATCTAATAACTGTGCACTACGAATCAAACCATAACATTTCCAAAACAATAGGCATGATAAGGTCCCATAAAATAAAGGCAGGGATAGCAATAAGCCCAGAAACCAGCTTCCAGAAGGTAAGTCATTTCATTCCTGATGTCAGCCAGCTACTAGTAATGAGCGTTCACCCAGGTTTTGGCGGCCAAAAATTCATAAAAGAATCAATAAACAAGATAAAGGAAGCAAGCAGTTTTAGAAAGAGGAATAATCTAGATACAATTATAGCCGTAGATGGTGGGATAACGCTGGAAACCGGAAAGGAAGCCGTAGCCGCAGGGGCAGACGAATTGATTGCCGGTACTGCAATACTCAAATCAAAAAATTTCAAAGACACAATCCAGAAATTCAGGTCTATTACTCATGATTAGCCCGGAGAAGAAATCATGTGGGGATGTTCGTAGTTTGTGGTCATAATCAATATATATTAAAACTAAACGTTCCAAATTCAATAGCAATATTTAATAATCGTAATGTTAACAAAATTACAAATGCATATGGTTATTAGTCATGGAGGAAACTGGCCAGGATATGCCTAAGCAGCAACTTGAAACGGATATGCCTAAGCAGCAATCTGAGACTATTCAACCTATCAAAGGTTCCCTGCCCGTAATCCCAATAATAGCAATAATTATCATTCTTGTTTTGGGTATTGTGGGATATTCTACGTTTTTTTCAAACCCACATACTACCCAGATAACTAATAAAACAACTCAACCTTCAACGCAGCCTACTTCTACTATTACTTTACCTAATCAAGGGAATACGACTTCCACCCAAATTTATATGAGCGAAACGCAGGCATCGTCTTTAATCGGTAATGGGGGTAATTATACTGCATCTCCTCTTAATCAATCCTCTCTGAGTTTTTTCCCGTCTAACCTTAGTATAACTGGCGGATATAGCATGCAGTATATTAACAACTCCAACCCATCACAAAAGTCAATTACAGAGATTGTACTTTTAACCCAAAAACAGAACATGACATATGACTCTTTACTTAGTGAATACTCAATTCAATATTTCAATAAAACTTTCTTTGAAAACGGCGCAAACTACGGAGCCACAATCCAAATCGCATTCAATGCTACCACTAACGGAATGACCTATAGCTGGTCGAGTTCTCATGATAACGGGTCCGTAACACCCTATGTAATAGCAATTATAGGGAAAAAGAATAATGTTGTAAGCTTCATTACAATAATTAATAACCAGAGCCTTCCAAGCCCATCTTTAGTAGCGTCTCTTATGGCAGAAAATATGCCTTAAATAAGGCAGCTTTGTTAAGCTCATTCTCCCCATCATTCATCTTCAGAGTTAACTGATGCATCTATTAACTGTGTCATAGGGTCTGGCCTTCAGGGCTAAAGTCAGAGAGGAGAGCAGAAAAGAAGGTTTTGTAATCGCTAAAATAAGAGTTTTTGGGCACATACTGTCCCTGCACATTCATTACAATACAAACTATCCGATGGCTTCAGCTCTTGACATAAGGTATGCGCCAAATCCAAGTGCCCAGACTAAAATCGGATAGACAACCATCCTCTCAGCTCCTCCAGATCCAATAACTGATGCTATATGGAAAAACGGGGCTACGAAAAGCGAGAACAAAGAAACAATACCAAGCATGATCGATATGTAGCTGAAAGGGGGCTTCGTAGCCCTATAAGAGGCTATTGCACTTAGTCCTCCAAATACGAATGCTGTCATTGCAGCCACCATGTGCTCAAAGCGTACGGTTCCAGGGAAAATACCTACAGAGCAAGTACCAATACCAAACAGGAACAAGAACGTTGACATGAGTTTATCTTTTGTGGACTTTTCAATCAAATACGATGCAACAATTATAAGCGCGCCAAACAGGATTATTGATAGGTTGAAAATATACGACGTAAGGCCCACGCCCAATGCGCTTATTGCATCATGCGCTATGCTATAATCTGGATAAATTGCTTCGGAAACCATCATAAAAATGAGAAACTCTGCAGCGCCGATAAAAACTAGGGCCCCAGCTAAGTTAAGATGCCTGACTTTCATGAATGTCTTTACCTAAAAATACTTTTAAATGCCTTGTTCTGGTGATGCCTACGCGTTTTCAAGATATACCCAACATTTGGTTTAAAGCAAGGCGTGGGAATTAGTTTGGAATTGTAATAGTTTGTAGTTATAATCAATCATAATCAGCTAATACGTTTTAGCACTGGCCATAGCGAAGTATAAATATCTATTCCCACTAAGTATAATAGGGACTTGACATTTACATACAACCACCATCGTCAATCTGCATGACCTATCACATCAGATAAGTCATGAGATATGC
>JAGWHH010000075.1 GCA_028866935.1 Microcaldota archaeon
AGATATAGACTTTTCAAAATTATTCGATGCAAGCATAAGCAGCAACATACAGGTAGTACTGGACCTATCTGAGGTTATCGAAAAGAACGAGGCTGCGCAGAAGGCGCTTAACGCCTTATACGAGATAGACAACAAGGAGAGAAAGCCCTATCTTGTAATAATAGAGGAAGCAGACAAGTTCGTGCCCCAAGTTATAAGCAGGAAGGCAAATGTAATCGAGGAAATAAGCGTTAGGGGCAGGAAGCGCGGAATAGGGCTTTTTATAACAACACAGCGTCCTGCCAATGTAAGCAAGAATGTTCTTGCTCAGTGTTCCTACGGATTTGTCGGAAGACTTACAATAGAAAACGACCTAAACGCTCTAAGGATACTTTTCAACAGCAACGACAAGCTTTCGAGCATAACCAAGCTCAAGACTGGCGAGTTCATGCCGTTTGGCCTTGAAATAGATGGGCCATTCAAGGTCAAGAAAAGGGGCGCAGCGCATATGGGCACCACCCCTTCAGTAGAGTACAATCTCACCGACAGCAAAACAACAAATATAATTAGGGAACTAAAAGGCGAAAGCCTACCAGGGGTTTCAGTCAAATCCGTAAAGAAAAACAAAAGCGCAGCCCTGCGCGTACAGGCACTGCCATTATCCATTACCGAAACTGACGCAACATCCTATGCAGAACAAACTGCAAAGCGCAAGTTTATCCTTTTCGGAGATAAATCAGAGAGTATCGAATCCGTAGAGCTCAGGTATCTTTCGCTTGGAATGTGTGTGATAAGGTTTCCCACGAAGAGAAACAACGAATACATGGAATACAATTGCATAATTAACGACAACGGCGAATTAGTAAGACTAGAAAAAAGAATACAGACGCTTAAGCACAGCGACGAGTACGAAGCTTCCAGGCAGAACTATAGGAAATGGCTGCATACGAACGTCATGAAGCTTGACCTTGCCGAGATATCAAAAGATGACATAGTCATGCCTATAAATGAAAAAAGGGCAAAGACCCGCATAGGAAGGCTCTTCCCTGATGCAAATCTTGTCGATTTTCGCACAGTATACCTTCCAGTTTACACAATAACCCTAAGAGAAGGAAACAGGGTAAGGGTCTTTAACATAGACGGAATTTACGGCAAGAATATAGAATAGGGTCTATGTTGCGCTGCCTTTAGGAATAGCAGACATCTTTATTGTATAAGTGCCTGAGAGCTTCGAGGCGGCCCTCCTTAGCGCGTCTCTTGCTACGTCTTTTGCGCTTGAAACTGTCCTGAGTATGAATATTGTCTGGCCCTGTTTAACTCTAGCGGCCACCGAAGACGGGCTGCCAAATGACAGGGACATACCCTGTGAAAGACGGTCTGCTCCTGCTCCAGTTGCCCTCTTCTTCTCCCTTATAACATTGTGCGGATAAGGTAGCAATGACAACCGATAATTATTCACAATCTCCCTTTCAAGGTACTTGTTCGCTACCAGTCTTGCTGCCTCAAGCGAGTTAGATCTTAGCTGTATGTGCTGGTCTGACTTAAGGGTGAGCATCAGGTCGTAGTTCTGCTTGTTAGGGCCCATGTTGAATAGTGTCAAACTGGTATGGGGCAATGACTTTACATAGTTCTTTCTAGGCTTCTTAACCGAGTATCTAGCCCAAGACTGACTTAGTATGCTTCTTACTGCCCTTGCTGGCCTTAGCTTCATAATACCACTTAAGTGTGTCTAAATTAGTACAAATCTTATGTCAGGTTAATATTAAAAGCCTTATTGTCGGGACCCGACTCGATCTTAAAAGCCTTCTTATTTATTATTTAAATATGCCTGATATTAAAGTCGCAATACTAAACATGAAAGGGAACTTTGACAAGACCCTTGGCATGGGCACCCAGAGGACAAGCTATGAACTGTGGAAGCATATACGGCCGCTAGCTCCCAAAGCAGGAGTCGATGTGACAAAGGTGGAGGTGGGGGTGGGAAGCCGCCCAGGAATCAAGAAGGTATCGTTCACAGTTCTTCTGCCACTATACAACTTCAGCAGGTACGACATAGTCCATCTGCTTATACCAATGCCCCATACTCCTTTTGCAGGCAAGAATACAAGCATACTTACTACAATAAACGAATTCGTGCTGCTCGACAAGGGCACTGTACCCTACAAGAAGATGTACTCAGATCAAAACCACGGGAATAAGAATCCAGTCACACATTTTGTTAGCGACCGGATAGGGAACAGGATACACAAACAGATATTCAATTCTGATTACCTTTCAGTAAACTCAACCCAGACGATGGCTGAGGCGATCAAGCTTGGATATCCAAAGGAGCGCATCTTTATAATAAATCACGGAGTCGATGAAAGATTCCTTTCACCAATACCAAAAAAAAGGAACATGAAATTCAGGATAGGCTTCATCGGCGCCCTTAACATAAGGAAAAACATGTCATTTGCAATAGACGCATTCAAGAAGATAGATTCAGGCAGATTCGAGCTTGAAATCTGGGGAAAGCCACTCCTCGAGTACAACAATCTTGTTGAACAGGCAAAAGACGATAATCGTATAAAGTTCATGGGATTTGCAGCGGAAGAGAGGATAGTGAGCATATATGACCGATTCGACGCATTTGTTTTCCCCAGCCTTTACGAGGGCTTCGGGCTTCCTATCATCGAGGCCCAGGCAAGGGGCCTTCCGGTCATAATATACAAGGGGGCAAAGATACCTGCGGAGATAAGGAAGTATTGTTTAGAAGCAAAGGATGAGAAGCGCATGGCGCAGATAATTACTGATCTCGAAAGCAAAGGATACGAAAACAGGAAGGCTTCCACTGCCTACGCACGAAAGTATACGAGGCAGAAAGAGGCGCAGGATACGTTGGAAGTCTATAGGAAAATTTACGAGAGAGGAAAACCAGTCTAGATTATTAGGATAACCTTCCCCAAAAGCAGTCTAATATCTACGTAGCCAAATCTCCTGCTATCTCTGCTCTCTTTCTTGTTGTCTCCGACTACAAAAAGCTTCCCGGATCTGACGCTCCTCACGCGCTTGACCAAGATTCTTGCGCTTTCAGGGCTTCTGAGGACTATGATGTCATTAGTCTTTGGCTTGCTGTACCAGGAGCTTACCAAGATGTAGCTACCCTGCCCAATTGTAGGCTCCATGCTGCGCTCAGCTACCCTGTAGATCTTCAGAGGAAGGCCAGGCATATCAAATCTTGGGGTATACGAAGGTCCTTTCTGTTGGATAGAATGACTTCACCTTTATAGGCTGTACCCCCTTCGTATTCCAGAATATCTCTGCAATCTTCTGCACGCTCTCCAAAAGCTCCTCACCAGTCTTAATATCTGTGCTCTGCTTCGCCTTGGATGCGAGCTTTAGCACATTCCATACCAATCCGTGAAGCTCTGGGTAGTCCTTTAGGTGTTCAGGCTTGAAGTAGTCTCCCCAAAGCACCCTAATTTCATGCTTGCACATCTCAGCGTGTTGTTCCTTTATTGCTATGTACCTTCCCATCTTATTCCTGTCTTCAGCAGAAGTGACTCCAAGCTTCATGACGTCGGCTATAAGCATATCCATCCTTATGACCGTGTGCGCAGCCAACTGCGCATTATGTGGATCGTATATGCCGCACGGAATATCGCAATGTGCGTATGCCGTATCAAAATGCAATACTTTGTCAAAGCCGCCAACAACAGATCTCAATATAGCCATATTATCACAATACAGTAGCACTGGAAAAATTAATAAGATTTGAGATAAGCTCAGGTTCTGCTTAGCCCCACATCTCAGCGCGGATCTCCTTTTCAGGGACTCCAAGGCCGACAAGGCCGTCCTTGAGCGCCTTTACAAATGCAGGCGGACCGCATATATAGCTGACCCGTTGAGCAAAGTCTGGCGCATGCTTCTTTATCAGGTTTGCATCTGCATGACCTGTCTCACCGGTCCAGTTATCCTCAGGCTTTGGCCTTGTGACTGTAATTACAACCTTGCCCCCAAGCTTTGTTATCATGTCATTGAGGCGGTCCTTCTCAATTATATCATAAGGATATTTCACGCTGTAAATAAGGACAATGTCCGGCTTTGCTCCATTAGCAATAATGTACTCGAGCATCGAGAAGAAAGGCGCAAGGCCCGTGCCCCCGGCAAGGAATAGAAGTTTGTTTGCGGATTTAAGATCGAATTTGAATTGGCCATACGGCGCAGATATGTAATAAAGATCCCCGAGTTTTGCTTCTGCAAGCTTCGAGGTAAGCTTTCCACCGATCATCGATATAAAGAACTCAAGCGAATCGGACGGAGGCGAGTTTGCCATAGAAAACGCCCTGCTTACCTTTTCACCGCTCTGCGGATTATTGTAGGTAAGCATGGCGAACATCCCCGGAGTAAAATCAATGCTGCCGCCGTTCTGCGCCTTAAATGTAAAGGTAGTGACATCCTGTGTTGTCTTGCGTATTCCTGAGATTACATATGGCGCATTCAATATCATCTTGGCACCTCACAATAACCTTACAATCCCAAATTTTAAATATGTTCTTTTACGGCCAGAACGCGGATTAACCATATCCCTAAGAATTTTATTGGATA
>JAGWHH010000076.1 GCA_028866935.1 Microcaldota archaeon
GCATATCTCATGACCTATCTGATGTGATTAGTCATGAGTATTGACGATGGTGGTTGTATGTAAATGTCAAGTCCCTAAGCTAGCATCTATTGAAACCTTTATAAGGCTATCTGAACTAATATCACTATCTCTAACCATTAGGTTAGCGCAACTGATTGTTGCACCTATGAAATGAGGTGTTGTTATGGCAAAACCATCGTACGTGAAATTCGAAGTATCTAAAGAAGTAGTAGACAAAACACTAGAAGCAGTAAGGCTAGCAAAGCAGAAGGGCTCGGTGAAGAAGGGAATAAACGAAGTAACAAAGAGCATCGAGAGAAACATGGCAGCCCTTGTAATCCTGGCGGAGGACGTTACACCAGAAGAGGTAGTAATGCACATACCAACGCTTTGCGAGCAGAAGAAGATACCATTTGTATATGTTCCTACAAAAGTAGAGGTAGGGAATGCAGTTGGAATAAACGTTCCATGCTCTGCACTTGCAATTGAAAAGGCAGGAGAAGGGGAGTCTGCAATGAAGGAAGTAATCGCAAAGGTAACAGGGAAGGCCCCAACTCAAGCTCATGCAGCTCCAGCGCAGCAGGCAGCGGCGCCTGAGAAGAAGGAAAAGCCCAAGAAGGAAAAGAAGGAAGCACCTGCTCCAGCACCAAAGCCGGCCGCATAACGCATTAAGGTAAAAGGAATCTATTATGCCTGAAGACAAGAAAGGAGATGAAGGAAAGGGCAATCCACCCGCTCCAGCCCAGCAGAGGAGACAAGGCGGAGTGCAGGAAAGGCAGGCAGCAGCCCAGGAGGCAAAGGCAACTGAGGAAAAGCACCTTGATGGATATCTAACAGAAATAGTAGAGGTCTCAGTGAGCAGGACTGGCATATACGGAGAGATAAAGCAGGCAATGTGCAAGATACTTGAAGGAAAGGACAAGGGCAGGGTAATAAGGCGGAATATCGCAGGAAAGATTAGGGTAGGAGACATGCTTAGGCTTCCTGACACAAGCAGGGAGGACAAGCCTATAAGAGCAAGGTAATAACCATGAAATGCTCATACTGCACATCAGAAATAGAAAAGGGAACGGGAATGATGTACGTAAGGAAGAATGGCGCAATAAGGTACTTCTGCTCAAAGAGATGCTTCTCCCTAAATATAGTGCATGACCGCAAGCCAAACAAGAAGGAAATAGAAGAACGCTCAAAAGGCTAATTATACACCCACTCCAAGGAACTTAAGCACTACAACAATTGCAACTCCTACCAGTCCAAGCAATGCGGTAAGCACGATTACAATAAAGTCAAACGGTATTGCAAGTGCAAAAAGTGCGTTTATTATTTCAATTGCAATAAATCCCAGGATAATATTCAGCATTATCCCAAGTATGACTCTTCCTAACGCGAATATTACGTAGACGACCAGCAGCGCGCCAATAAGGATCAATAGCTCAGATAGGAGCGAGTCAACTATTGCCATTAAACAACCAACCTGCCCATGCGTTTATCCACACGACGATATGCCGCGAAGCTCTGACTGCAGGTATGTCTGGGGGTCAGCGCCAGAGTCGACTATCTCCTTTGGGCACAACATTACGAAATGCAAGTTCTTGTTTGAGTCTTCCATGATTGCGGCCTTGGCAAGGATGACCTTTCCATTTCTCAGCCTGCCGCTTTCAAGTATATAATTGAAGACATGCTTGATCCTCATTCGACCACCAAAGGTGTCTATAAATTGATATTTTAAAAAGAGTTGTGAAATCGTTCGGTAATCATTCGGTTTAAAGAAAGATCCTCCTTGCACAAAGAACGCTACGTTTATTACTCTTATAGTATAAGAGCTATCATCGGTGTAGAGATGCCTGATCCTGACAAGTTATTGATAGTGCATTACGGCGAGCTGTGGCTGCGAGGAAGGAACAGGGGCACTTACATAAAGCAGGTAAAGAGGAACATCTACAGTGCTCTACAAGGCGAGAATGTAAGGTTCGAAAAGAGCTACGATCGCGTTATACTAAGGCTTTCACCAGATTCAGATACCGATTCAATCAAAAGGAAGATATCAAAGGTATTCGGAATCAGCGCATACGAGGTCGCATTCAGGACAAAGCCCGACCTTAAGCACATAGTGCAGCTTTCTGTAAAGCTCATGAAGGATCTGAAGGGCAAGAAAATAAAGATAAATTCGCACAGGTCATACAAGGGCTTCAAGTTCAACTCAATGGACATTATAGAGAAGGTGGCTACAGCAGCGACAAAAGCAGGACTCGATCCTCATCTTAAGGGATACGACGCAGAGATCTTCATAAGCGTTGCAAAGGATGAAGCTTACATTTACACGCAAAGATACAAGGCGCTCGGCGGCCTGCCCGCAGGC
The DNA here is from genome assembly GCA_028866935.1 of Microcaldota archaeon. GTDB lineage: Archaea > Micrarchaeota > Micrarchaeia > Micrarchaeales > CABMGC01 > JAJZNA01. The sequence continues at coordinate 2,360 of JAGWHH010000076.1, forward strand.
ACAAGCGGAAAAGCTGTCATCCTTCTTTCCGGAGGCATAGATTCGCCTGTTGCCGCATGGTATGCAATGAAGCGCGGCCTTGAACCAATATACGTTCATGTACATGGGTTTGCAGATAACAACGAGGCGGCAAAGTCAAAGCTTTCAAACATTATAGGTATGCTATCCGCATATTCCCCTTCACAAAAGACATACTATGTGCCTTCACACATCTTCCAGATGTCAGCGATAAAGAGCGGAAGGTACGAGCTCATACTTCTGAAGTCATTCATGCTTAAACTTGCAGAAAGGATAGCTAAGAAGGAGGGCGCAGAATGCATAATAACCGGAGAGAGCCTCGGCCAGGTTGCATCCCAGACCTCTTCAAACCTTGCTGCAGAGGAATACGGAATAGACCTGCCGGTGCTCAGGCCGCTTGTTGGATTTGATAAGCACGAAATAATCAAGGTTGCCGCAGACATAGGGACGTATAGCGAATCAATAAAGCCGTACAAAGACGTGTGCTCAATAAACTCCAAAAATCCAGCGACACGCACGCGCATTGATGTAATAAAGGATCTTTCTAAAAAGGCAAAACTAAACGAGGTTGTAACAAGGTCACTAAAGCTGTCTATGGTAAAACCCAGTCCAGTTACCTAAATAACAAACTTTTGTCAAATTTTGATCAAATTCAATTAGTTTAAATACCAATTACCTTCTAAGAATAATGAAATTAGCCGAAAGGCGCTCGGCCAAAATTTACATTGCTAGAGATTATGCGCATTACAACATGCTGATTACATGGTAGGATTTAGGATCAATACAAGGAAGCGTGAGCATACTGATAAGGTAGGCAAGCTCATACTCGTAGGCCATGCAGAGACTGCCTTTGAATACGCAGTGCATCAGGGGATGAAGGCATCAGACTATACGCCTGTTGCAGTAGAGGCAATAAGCATGCTCATGGAAGTCAGGGAGTTCGAAACAGTGGCGTTTACCGCAGAAAAATTCGCGCTCGGCCCTCAGGACCTAATACAGCTAAGAGAGCAGATGCTTAACATACTGCCAGAATACTTCGTAAAGCTCGGAGAGCTTAATGAGCATCCATACGTCTCATCAAACCAGATGGGTTCTGGGACAGTGGGCAATAGGGCTTCGTACGAACTTGTTTCAAGCCTGGCCACTTCATTCGGTTTTATGACCAAGGATATTGAAAAGGCCGTAGAGAGGGCAAACGCCATTCTTCAAAAGAGGCAACCTCCATACGAGCACGCCATCTACGCCCAACTAAGGCCATAGGTCAAAACATGACAATGCGACGTATTTCTATAATTCACGGAAGCCATCATCGTTTAGAACTAACAGCTGTGCGAAGAGACATCCCTGCACAGCACATCAAATCAGTAGGATTTGAGCTTGAGGGCGGCATTGACGGCCCAGGCCTTAAGCAGCTTCAGGGATATGTCAGAGAAAACAGGCTCAGTGTTTACTATAATGACAAGCAAAGAGAACGCAGTCTGAATGTAAAGGGCAAGGACCATCCAAACATGGAAATAAGGTTCTGGAACGGAACACTTAAAGTGTGCACTGATTTTATAGAGCACGCGTACAGGTGCGGCTTTGAAACCGACCAATCTTGCGGTTTCCATGTTCACCTTGCGTTTGACGATATGACAAAAGCTGTGAGTACATTCAGTTCGCCAACAGTAATCAAGCAATTTGTAGACTCGTACAAAGACCAATTCGATGACCACAGATACCTAAGCAGGCTAAAGAACGTATTCTGCTCTAATCCTAAAAATGTGGACATAGCCAGTAACGGGGCCGTTTTGTTCGAGAAAAAGACGATAATAAACATAGGTGCATACCTCAACCACGGCACCATAGAATTCAGGCTCTTGCCAAACCAGCAAAACGCAATAGAGGCGATATCAAGCCTTGAATGGCTGGTAAAGGAATCAGACCGGATATTCGCAGAAAACCTGGGCGCCAGCGATGCAATGCTAAGCC
>JAGWHH010000077.1 GCA_028866935.1 Microcaldota archaeon
GTCATGAAACACGCACAATAGCTCTACAGCAAGCAGATATAAAGAGCTTCTCAGAGTACTAGGTTTTGTATAGGTTTTAATGTCTGAAAATTAAAAAACCACATACCAGGAAGCTAGTAGGCTAAGAAAAACTTTTATTTTGAATTTTATTTGTGGAATAATATTTCGCTGAATGTAGAGAACAGCATGCACCTGTTCCATGGTAATAGAATAGTTCTCATCTCTATCAGAATTTGTTGACTCGTTGTCGGGATAGATTTCAAGCCACTATAGGATTTAGCTCTGGTTAAGAATAAAAGAGTATCTGAAGCAATATCATTAGATTTGGGGATTAAATGTGGGATAAAAGGGCAAAGATAAGCAAGGCGTGGATGATTGCAATAATACCTGGGATGCTAGCGATATTCATATTGGTATTCGTTGTTGCGCTTTTCATAATAAAGCTGGCGTGGAGCTGGGTAGTTCCAGATCTGTTTCCTGGAGCAGTATCACAAGGCCTAATTGCAAGTACAATAGGATGGTACACTGCATTCAAGCTTGCACTGATACTGGCAATAATTAGCAGCATGGTAAAGGCTAAGAGTTAATACTCGAAATGTCTCGCTTAGGATAAGTGCCTGCTTATCTCAGCTCACTGCTTTCTTAACAAGAGCTGTGACCTTCGCCTCTTCTGCACGACTCAGCTTCTTAAGAGCGAAAGATGTGGGCCACATAGCACCTTCATCAAGGTTTGCTTTGTCGCTGAATCCTAACGTCGCGTACCTTGCCTTGAACTTATTCGCGTCCTGGAAGAAACATATGACCTTATCGCCCTTAGAATATGCGGGCATACCGTACCAAGTTCTTGGCGTAAGCCCTGGTGCAGCAGTTTTGACAATCTGGTGAATTCGTTTGGCCATGGTGCGGTCTGGTTCTGGCATTTTTGCAATCTTTTCGAGAACGGCGCTCTCCCCGTTTGCGCTTGAATTCCGCTCTTCTAGAGTCTCCTTCATCGCAGATATTTCCTCCTTGCTCAACCCCTTGGCCTTATTGGTCCTTTTTGGTTCATTTGCCACAATTATCAACGTTTTATTATGCACATAGTTTCATATAAAACTATCTTAGGTAATTAGGCGTTTTCGAACTAGAAAGTTATACTGGCAATTGTGGAGCCCTATTTCATCTCCAGTTTTATTCCTCCGATTAAGGAAGCCAGAAAATTGTACACTATAGCTAACACTGCACCAATTATAAAACCAAAGATCAGCCCTAATATCGGGAATACAATTATAGAGACTAACCCTAATGAGGACACTCCCTGCACCATCATGTTAGGACTGCCCCTGATGGACATTGTGTATAAAGGTGGAGCTATAAGAAGTAGGATTGTCTCAACTAACTGAATTATTGCAAATGTAAGAGCGGATATTTTTCCCGCAGATACAGGATCAATTGATTTCAAAGTAGTTTTCATTTCACCACACAGTATATTTATGGCATTACTTAATAAACTATTAAATTTTGGTTAATTCGCTAAAATCAGGTTATCCCAAAGGAATATGGAAGTCACTACTTTGTTTGCAGCGTCTCGAGCAGTATTCCATTTTTGATACATAAGACTCAGGGCATTAGCCAGTAATTTCCCTTGCCCTCCTTGCGATATTTTACAAAATGCTTAATGCTAAAGCGCCTATGATCATAATCAAAAGACCGAATAGCTGGAGTCTTGTAAGCCTTTCTTTGTATAGCACAAATCCGAAGAAAGATATCATCATTGGAGAAAGTGCTATTATTGCCGCGCCGATTGCCAATACCGGGCTTCCTACAGTAATCCCGAACAGTACGTCCCCTACTGCATCTGCAAATGAAGCTATTATGGTCAGTGCAATTAGCACCGTGAACGTACGGTTTCTTTTCAGCTTCTTAAAGAACAACACAACGCTAGGCGCTTTCCTATCCCTTAGCAGGTAAACAATTACGAAAGGAATACCTATGGCCCTTGATATGAATACAGGAAGCGCGAATGTGTTCGAATTTGTAATAGAATAGGTCATTATCGCCCAGTAAAACGTCCATGAGATCGATGACAGTATTGCAGGTATAAGCTTTTTGTTTATATCAAACTTTTCTGTAGTCAATATCATAGAAGCTCCTAAAAAGACAGTAATTATGCTCATTACCTGAAGTGTTGTGATGTGCTCTCCAAGGGCAAACAGGCCCAATAGAACAAGCACTGCAGGCTGAATCTCGGTTAGTGAAGATACACTGGAGAGATTTTCTGTTTGCAGTGCCTTGAACCCCAATATGAACCCTATGCCAAGGAATATTCCAGCAACAACTGCAAGGATTATGCCCTCTAACGGTATTGTATATACCCCGACAAGGAGGGTTGCCGTAAGAATTGGTATAAGACTTAGCGTTACAACAAGGAATGCAGTAAGGTGACTTCCGAGTTCCCTGCTTATCTTCTTTGATATGGTACCTGCAATTATCCACATGAGTGTTGACATTATTGCTGCAACAGTTCCTGTAGGTACCATGGAATCAGAAGGAGATAGACATTATATATTGATAACTCTTGCGATTCGAACAGTTCGAATATAGACGTCAAAATAAAGGAGAGTGGCCTTATATAATTTGTAGGACGTCACCCGTTATCCTCTTCCCATTTGAACGGCTATTTTTGCTCGATGTTGAATAATTCGTTGGGTCTTGCTAGCGCTCTCATCCTGAGGTCATAGATATATGCAAACTCAGCATATGCTAACCGACAATCTAAACTTAAGGATTGGCTGAGATAATGTTCAAGATTAAGTCGTTAACGTGTATACAAATCCATGCACACCATCGCTTACCACATGAATAGCATCTCCTGTGCTGACCACCGAAGCAACATTTGTAAGTGTAGGTTCCTCAGCAGTCACGCCCAGATATAATATCCCCTTATCTCTTGCTACTTCTAAATCATGATGAGTGTCTAATCCAGTATAGGATATGACTGCTTTCTTGTTTGGAGTTGCTCTATCTATTGAGCCATAAGCATAACCGTACTGATCACTTCCGCTAGGTCTATTCCATGCATCTGGTTCTAGGAACGGGGCGATTAAGATGTATCCTTCTGGGTGCTGTTTATCGAATTCGGCTGCTCTTTCAGTTTCAGCTTTTAGCTGTGGGTTATGTCCTACTTGAGATACGCCGCTCTTTAATTCCATTACATAAGCTAATCCACATACGTCTCCTTCTCCATTTACCAGATTGCTTCTTGCTATAAACTCCCCTTCTACAGCAGGTGGACTTGCAATGCCTTCGACTTGATCATCTATACCATTCAACCGTCTGGCCTGTAATAGGTAAAACTGACCTTTAGGATACGTTTCTCCTTCTTGTCCTGTCCATTCTCCACGCTTATAAGCAAATTCAACTATTATGGGATGTCCCAGTGCCTTCTCAAGCCACCTTATCCTTTCTGCTGCCCTAGCGTCTTCGTACCGATTAAATACAAGTGATTCGGAACCTAGTAAGTATGGGAATGGCCCTTCTTTTGAAGGCACTACTAATACATCTGCATGTTGCTCTAAGCGCCTAGTTTCTGAATTTAATCCAGTTCTTACAATTTTTACTCCATTCATTTGGCTAACTCTTGAAAAGAATACACCAGTATTGGTAGGGTCAGTTACCATTGCCTGTACTATAACAGGCATTCTGTCTTCAAGGTCTATCCCATGCTCAGAAGAATATGAAAGAGATCGGTCTGTTATTGTATTTTGCCTTACGTATGTAATTGCATCAGCTATTTGCACTAATGGAACGTTAAGTTTTGTTGCAAAAATCCCATCAAAAGTATACTCTCCTACATCTTCTTGTGGATGAGAAGAACGTACTGCAAAAGTAGCTGATTCTAAAGCTTTAGCAGAAGCTCTAATCGGCCCAGAATGTGCAGCAACATCTAAATCTGATGGCACTATAAAAAAACTAGGCACATTAAGTACAATATCCATGGGCATGTCATTTACTTCTCTTTCAAGTGCCTTTAGTTTGAGTACGCCTAACCCCTTGCCACCTACCAGTTCGATCGGTGCATCTGTTTGAGTGTGAAATATTAATCCTTTAGACATTAGACCTTTAGACATTAGAACCACAATCTAGTTAAGATCGGTGATATTTATGCATTTTTATAGGTCTTGTCGTCTGAATAGGTGACATTTGGGCATTATATATTATACCCCAAAATAAATTCGTGGAGTCCGTGATTTGAACACGGGTCTTGATGTTAAATCTTGTTTTTATCTTGCATTTGAACACGTCGCTTAGTCACTCACTTTAAGGCCAGTAGCCATTCCCACAAAGGTATACAGTTTA
>JAGWHH010000078.1:0-239 GCA_028866935.1 Microcaldota archaeon
GGATGGCGTTTCATTGAGATTCGCGCCTGCTACCTAATGCAGGATTAACTGGTACTTTGACTCATATTTAAATCTAATCTGCAGAGAAATATTGCCCCTTTTTAATATGATCCTAAAAGATTATTTGAAATTGAAAGTAGCATTTTTGTGAAAGTGGCATTTTTGTGAAAGTGGCATTTTTGTATGTGGCATCCTGCAAGGATGGCGTTTTGGAACTATTTCGCGCCTGAGATAATTTA
>JAGWHH010000078.1:249-4135 GCA_028866935.1 Microcaldota archaeon
AGGGGGCAGTAAGTTATTTGAAGGAGGAGATGGGATAGGATTAATGTATTGATGGTTTTATGAGTCCAACAAGGAAGGCTTCGCAGCAAAAAGAGACAGTAGTGGCAGCAGTTTTGATATCTGAGAAGCGTGTGCTCTCGCATGATAGGGAGAAGGCAGTACCTGGAGGTTCGAGAATAGCTACACTGAAAGAGGTGGCACTTGCATATAGATATGACTCAGAGTTCAGAAAGGATTTGAAAAATCTTGGATTTGTATGGATTGGCGATGAGGGCCTTTCTACTCAAGGGATACATATCATAACAGATGAAGGCGAGTTCACAAGGGCATCTGAAAAGAAGAGATTAGAACTTTCTGAAGAGAAGGAAAAGCTCTCGCTGCACTGGCCAGGACAGTATCAGGTAACTGTAGACATAGATCCCTTTGCCGAACGCGGATTGGTAGTTAGTGCGGCAAACGAGCTTGCATCTCATGCGGCTCGCGTTGCGTACGTCAAGGAGGTCAGCGTGGAGTTTGTAGAGAAAGTCGTCGAGCTCAATAGGGCTAAGAGACAGTAGACAGGCGCCCTATTCTGCTATCGTAATTTCTAAGCTCCTTACGAAGGCTGCGGTAATCCGGGCATAGTCCGTATACAACTTCCCAGAACTTCCTTGAATGGTTCATCTGCGAAAGATGCGCCACTTCGTGGGATACGATGTACTCCTGAAGCCTCCTTGGGAGCATGCAAAGATACGCATTGAACGTTATCGTGTTGTTTGATTTGCACACCCCCCATTTCGCGAAACGCCTTGTCCTAGTATCAGGCATCTCCCTGCCCAGCATCCTTACTTTTTCTGTCACTAATGGATTTGTAAACAGTGCCGTCTGTAGGGCAAGCCATTTGTCCAGTGCGCGGTTTGCTGCTTGCGCATCCTTTGCATTGACCAATATCATGTTCTGCATTATGTCGATTCTCGCACGCTGGTTTGCTGGCACATGCTGGACATCGTATATGCTTCCATTGAATAGTATGGAGCTGTGCCTGAACAAGCGGATTGTGCTCTTAACCTGAGAGTAGTGCTTGTATATCCAGCCCTTGTGCTTGTTGACCACATTGACCGCCTTTGCGAAGCTGCTTGCGGTCACTATAAGCTTCTGGTCATCGAACTTCATGTAGGTGTTTCTAACCCAAGGCTTTTCGACAAATACATAAGGTATCGACTGGTCGCCAATCCGTATTGAGTCCATGTTATCAGGTCTTGCCTGAAGATGAATTTATCTCAGAGAGCTTCGTGAGAAGCTCCACGTCTTCATCATTTATCATATCACTGTACTTAAATTTTAATGCCCTTATCTCTTCGCTGCTTATGAAAGTATACAAAACGTCATTGTCCTTCACCTGCCTCCCGAAAGTCACATCATTGATAGAAATTGCCACGCTCTCTCCTTTCTTCGCCTCCTGCTTTGTTATGGCATTATCCTGTATCTCCTTTACACGCCCGATGATATCCCCGTTTTCTTTTATCAGCAGGTACGAAGGCCTGATCCTTCCGGCCGAGACCTCCACTCCGAACACTGCGGGATGGGATACCCTAAAGCAGGAGTTTGGAAGCACCTTGATCTGCCCAGGAAATGTGAGCGACTTTTCAAGCCTGTCCTTTTCCCTCTTCTTTTCATTGTCCAGCCAGAGTTTGTAATCGTCTATCAACTTGTAAATGATATTTGCGCTTATGACATCGACTCCTGCAGCTTCTGCTTCCGCCTTTGCATCATCTTCCATTGGAACGCTGAACGCCAGCACTATTGCGTTGTGGGGATCTGTTGCGCGCATTGAGAATGCGTCAAGTATGTCCCTCTTGGTTATCTTCCCCAGCCCTTTCTTGCTTATCATCGTATTTGAGCTCTTGAGAAGCCTTGAAATCGCCTCGATGCTTCCTATCGTGTCTGCCTTGAGTATGATGCCTGTCTTGTCCGTAGTGAATACTTCACTTAGCTCTGCGCTTATCTCCTTTTCGTAATTAGGGTTGCTTGTTGAAACAATCAGCGATCCTGCAAGAGCGTCCTCAAATCCGCTTCCGCTTATCTTTACCCCTGCGGCGGCACTCACCATGTCCACATAGTAGAACTTGCTTGTTGACTCCCTCATCTCCTGCAGCGGCTTTGGCCTAAGAAGCGCCCTTATCTTTGCCGTCTTTATCCCTGTTGCAGTTGCGAATGCGATAGTGTCGTTTGACTTGAGGTTTCCATTGTATAATATGGCATCGAGCGTTATCCCTAATCCCTTCTCTTCCTTCAGTTCCAGTATTCCGCCTATTCCCGGCTCTGTAGGATCTATTTCAAGACGCTTCTCAAGGAACCTTTGTGAAAGCCCTGCAGCGTACATCAGAAGCTCTGCAATTCCCTCTCCGGTCTTTGCGCTCAGCGGCATTATCGATACCTCTTTCTTTACATCCGTAACCCTGTCAAACCTCTCGCTCGCAAATCCCGCCTCGCTGAGGCTCCCTACAAGCGTGTAAAGCTTTGCCTCCAAATCTGCAACTACGTTCGGCTGCTGCTTTTCAAGCGATTCTGCAAACGAGTATGTTGGCTGCGCCCTCCATCCTGTAATAAGGTCTATCTTGTTCGCTGCCACCAGGAATGGCGTCTTGTACTCTTTAAGTATGTTAAGCGCCTCGTAAGTCTGCGGCTCGAAGTTCTTTGTAATGTCAACAACAAGTATTGCAAGGTCAGAGATTGATCCTCCCCTCTTCCTTAGGTTTGTGAAGGCTTCGTGCCCAGGAGTGTCTATGAAAAGTAGTCCTGGGAGCTTGATGTCTGCGCCCATCTTCTTTAGCACAGGGCCGCAGATCTTCTCTATCACATCCAGAGGGACCTCGCTTGCGCCTATGTGCTGTGTTATCCCTCCAGCCTCCCTGCTCGCTATGGCAGTATTCCTGATCTTGTCAAGAAGGCTTGTCTTGCCGTGGTCTACATGACCCATGACCGTGATTATTGGCTGTCGTATCATTGCTGATTCACCTTAACGAGTGCACAGGAGCTTAGCTATATGCTATATAATAGGTGTTGTTATACTTATTTATTAATAATTGAAAACGTGAGACTATGGACAGAGCGCTTGTACTGATCAAACCAGATGGAATAGAACGTGCACTTGTAGGAAAAGTGATTACAAAGTTCGAGGATGCAGGGCTAAAAATAACTGCGATAAAGATGGTCAAGGCAAAGAAAGAGACCGTAGAGAAGCATTATACCGATGACAAGGAATGGCTGATGTCCGTAGGCACCAAGGCAAAACAGTCTGCAATAGAAAAGGGCCAGAAGGTAACTGAGACTGAAATTGAGATAGGCATGCGCGTAAGGAATGCGCTTGTTTCTGAGCTTACAAGGATGCCAATAGTCGCATTTGTGCTTGAAGGAAACGCCGCAGCAGACGTTGCAAGGAAGATAGGCGGCGCTACAGAGCCGAGGAAGGCTGACCCTTCATCCATAAGAGGCCAGTACGCAAGCGACAGCTATGCCCTTGCAGACATAAAGAAAAGGTCTGTTAGGAACATAGTCCATATTTCAGAAAATGCACAGATCGCAGAGAAGGAGATAAAGGTATGGTTCGGCTCTTCCGAAATCTGCTCTTACAAGAGGGCTGATGAAGACGCGATGTATGGCTGAACAAAAGACATATAAATGAAGTAAACACCATAGAATAGAGTGTGACGTGATGCCGTTCCAATGGATAAACGTAGAAAGCAGGCTAGGCACGAATGCCTAGATATGTCCATACTTAATCGGATTTTAGTTAGTATTTCAGAATGTTTTATGGTTAGATGAGTGATACGATGGATTTTCGGTGGCAAGGAAATAGCGAGAAACGCAATAGATACAGTGCACTTGGAAAGGCTTCTTAGAGACA
>JAGWHH010000079.1 GCA_028866935.1 Microcaldota archaeon
AATTGTTGGCGCATGATTGAAATAAGGGTTGGTAATTTGCAGCTTGTTTGTTAATTCTTATACTTTTAGTTAGAGAGATAATTGATGGCATGGCTGGAAGAGATGTTGTAATAGGCGGAACAGGTTTTACTGGAAAATACATCACAAAATGTCTTTTAAAGTATAAACACAAGGTAGTTGCCTTGACAAAGCATGTGAATAGAGACAACGAATTTGGTAGGAAGATAACGATAAAGCCGCTTGATTTTGAAAACCAGGAGAACTTGGTAGAAACCATGAATGGTTCAAGATGTGTCTTCAATACGTATTGGGTAAGATTCAATTATGGCGGTTCTTCCTTTGATGAGGCAGTAAGGAACTCTAAGGCAATAATAGATGCATGTGTAGATGCGAAAGTAAAGAGGCTTGTCCATATAAGCGTGCTTGACCCTTCCAAGAATTATAAATATGATTATTTCAGGGCGAAGATGGAGGTTGAGAGTTACATTGAGAAGTCAGGGCTTAGTTATGCGATACTTAGGCCCGCTCTGCTATTTGGAGAAGAAGACATATTGATGAATAACATCACCTATCTGATAAGAAAATACGGGTTGTTCTTCATTTTCGGATCTGGAGAGTACAAGGTAACACCAACGTATGTGGGGGATGTGGCAAAAGAAGCAGTTCTTCAATCCAGGCTAAACAAGAACATAATAGAAGATGCATTAGGTCCGGAAGCCTTTGGATTTGAAGAGTTGGTAAGATACATAGCTACTACTATTGGCAGGCCTACAAGAGTAGCCCATTTGAATAAAGCGTTCATTCCACTTGTGTCTAAGTTTCTTAACATTTGCATGCATGAGCCGGTAGTCACCTCGGATGAGATGGGGCTTTTGATGGATAATGGCCTTTACTCTGATTCTAAGCCAATAGGAAGCATAAGGTTCAGCAAGTGGCTAAAGGAGCGCAAGGACACTTACGGCACCGAGTACCATTCAGAAACAAAAAGGCACTTTACAAAGTAATCTTGGCAGACTTATTTTTCTGCCAAAAACATCGCCGCTGCTCCAGAAAATAAGACCTTAACCCTAACATTTCTGAACCCTGCCTTCTTAAGCCGCTCTGCGAATTTATTCTTATTGAATTTGTCTACACTCTTCTTTAATGCCCTGTATATTTGCGCACTGCCCATAAAACCTAACCGGATTATTGTTGTCCAATAAGCATTTATCATTAATCGGTTTAGGTTTCCTTGCGGCCTGATAAGCTCGATAAAGACAAGCCTTCCGCCTTTTTTCAGGATCCTGTACGATTCGGAAGCCAGCCTTGCCTGGTTATCAACATTCTTGACAACAAATCCCGAAGTGACGAGGTCGAAGCTGCAGTTTTTGTATTTTAAGTGAAGGGCATCTCCAAGTTCGAATTTTGCTTTGATCCCGTTTGTTTTCGCTTTCCTGTTTGCAATGTCTACCATGTGCCTGCTGAAGTCAATTCCAGTTATGCCAATGTTCTTCCCGTTTCTTTTCCCTTCTTTGTAGATCTCAAATGCAAGCTCTCCTGTCCCTGTCCCTATGTCCAGCGCGGAATATTTTCTCTTGTCAAGCATTGCCTCTCTTGCGGCCTCTTTTCTCCATAAAACCATTGTGCCTGAGCTGCACAACTTGTTTATTGTATCGTAATTGCCAGACAGGTCTGTAAATATCTTCTGTACTTCCTTGCTCATAGTGTATTTACGCCCCAGATAAGAGAGATTGACAATATTACTGCAAATGTGATTGAGGAGATGGTGTGCACGAAGAGATATGCCCCGTATTTCTTTGAATCTGCATCGTACAGTCCCCTGAATACGTAGAGGGTTGCAGGGAAAGTTACAAGGCATGCTATTGTTAGAAGCGGCAGCAACTTCATGAGAACGCCAACGTCTAGAAGTATGTACGCTGCAGTCTGCATGATCAGATAATAAAGCCCTATCTTATTGCTGCTCTTTAGCATTACGACGCTGTGCTTTATGTTGTATTTCTTGTCTATTTCCCTATCAGGAACCTCGTTTACATAAAGTGCATCGCCACCGAGAAGAATTCCAGCAGGTATAAGCGAGAAGATAAGGCCTTGAGGCAGCGAGAAGGTGCTTGATGTGACAATGAAGCTGCCTAGCGCTATCAACGTGTAATTTACAGTGCAAAGAGGTTCTGACAGGTATGGAATTTTCTTTACGACTTTTGAATAAAGAAGTATTGTAAATGCAGCCAGAACCAGAATTGGCAGTATTTGTATACGTACGTAGAGCAGATAGATGCCTATTGCGCCAGCTATCGTGAATAGTATAAGGCCAAGTGCGATTGTCTGCTTGGGCTTTATCAGCCCTTTTGCAAGCAGTGAGCTGCCTCCGCTCAGATTGCCCTTCTTCTTTAGTGCAAGTTCCCTATCAAGCCCACTGGTGTAGTCAAAATAGTCACTGATTACATTTACAGAGCTTTGTGCAAGTACTGAGCCGATTATTGCAAGTACACCGTAAAGCAGATCAGGGCGTCCGTAATGTGCTGCTGCAGCGACGCCGATGACTGCAAGTGAGAGGCCATATAGCAGCGTAGGCTCAAACATCTCTTCAAGATAGTATTTTACAGCCAACACATCACTGTGGTTTCCAGCCAGTTATAATGTAGGCAACTCCAGTCCTAAGCTCCCTTATCTTCACGTTCTTGAAGCCCTGCCTTTGAAGTATCTTTACCATCCCATGCTTGTCGAATTTCCATATACTGGATGTGAGCCATGCATAAACTTTCTTGTCAACCAAACCTCCAACAATTGGTATAATTTTCAGATAGATGCCCATGAACCAGGCATTATGGTCAGGCTTAGCCATGTCAAGAAGAACAAACTTGCCTCCACCCTTGATTATCTTGTAGAGCTCTTTTGAGAATGTATCGAGATTGTCAAAACTCCTTAGGGTAAATGCAGTTGTCACTACATCGAATGATGATGCAGGAAAGCCGGTCTTCAGTGCGTCTCCTACTCCAAAGGAGATATTGCCATAGCCTGCATTTTTTGCTTTGGCCCTGGCATGCTCAAGCATAAGCTTGTTGAAATCAGTTCCCACAATCTTTACATTCTTGTCCTGCTTCTTTGCCATTTTCTGCATCATGATTGCAAGGTCTCCTGTTCCAGTGCCCAGATCAAGAATCTTGAACTTGTCTTTATTCAGCATTGCCTCCTGCGCCGCCTCATTTCGCCACCCAATATCAAATCCCATGCTGAATAGATGGTTGAAGAAATCGTAATGCTCGTGTATTTTTACAAATCTTTCGTGGGCTTCTTTGCTCATCGGATTACCGATATAATAGCTCGGCTATACATTAAAATATTATGGCTGTGCTGGGTATGGCTCACTTCTTGCTCTCTACAATTACAGATAGTATGTTTCCGGAAGATCCTTGAACCGGGCAATGTTTGGACCGTACTTCTTGGATGGAGGGCGCGCAATGCCCTTCTTGTCATGCTTTAAGCCCTTGTACTTCTCAAATTTTACTCCGCGTTCAGTTAATTCGCCTACTGCGGTATCGATGTTCTCTACTATAAAATCGAGAAATGTAAATGTTGCGGGCTTGTGATTGCCCTTTTTGTAGATGAATAGGATGCTGCCTCACGGAAGGCTGAACCTTGGACCCATTTCTTCGTCCTTGATCTTTAATCTTAAAGTAGTTGAATAGAGTTCTCTTGCCTTCTTTAAGTTGTTGGCAGATATTCAGCTGGATTACGCTCCTGCCTTAGACATAGTATTCACATCAATGGTTACTCGATAGGTTTGTTTAAGTTGGAGCTGACATCCTCCCACGAATAAATTCGTGGGGTTCCTTTTGGTTCGGTGTCTCTGGCGTTCATAGAGTTGCACCTTGGGGCGTATCAGTGCTGCCCTTGCACACATCCCTGTCTGTGTGCAATTGACTTCTGCCTTCTCCTATTGGAGGACGCTGCGATAT
>JAGWHH010000007.1 GCA_028866935.1 Microcaldota archaeon
TTCTTCTTTGCTTCATCCTTGCTATCTACTATAACTGTCTCAAAGCCACGCTCGCTTAGCGCCTTGGCAGCTCTTTCAATTGTTTTGTTATCGGCAATTTCTGTCCAACTCATAGTCACACCAAAATTATATTATGTTCTATACTCCCCAAGATATATAAATATATAGGACATCCTTTACTTAAAGTACATTGCGACTGTTTCGTGTTCCCCGTCAGACGTAACCTGAAAATTCCACAGATATGAAAGAGATGTAAAACTGGAAGTTTATCTCCTGCTGTGCGGTTTCAAGAGCCTGGAAACAGACAGGATGCAACTGCAATTAGCCCTCGGGCTGATTCATCTAAGTGCTTCTGCAAGCCTCTCAGAGACGTACTTGGGGCTGACCTTATACCTCTTTAGTATGATCCCTACTATAAAATTGAACGCTTTTGGATTTGTTTTATACTCCTTAACCAGGTCAGGGCGTTGTGAAATAAGCTCCTTTATGGCCTTGTCTATCTCTTCAGAGCTTACTGCGCCCTTTTCTACCTCAACCTTCCTGTTTTGCTCAAGCGCCTTGATTGTATCCTCATTAAGAAGCATTCCCTTGTTCATATACTCCAGCATCTTTCCAAAGTTGTCGTTCGACATCGAAGTGCTCCCTGTCCTTTTCAATAGGCTTATTGCGCTAATTACTGTGCCGATCTTGCTGCGCTCAACTCCGTATTCAAGAAGTCTCAATGACTCTTTGTCAAACATAACAAGCTCTTTCAAAGTTTCCTTGCTAGCTGCGTATTTTTCGGCATATCCTTTAGCAATATCGCTAACAATCTGCGGTTTTAAGACACCGATGCCATCTGTATTGTAGACTGCCAGATCTGGCTCATAAATGAATCCATATTCCTCGTCTGTCTCCTTCTCCCTTGACGAGACTGTTGACATTGATTCTGCGCTGTACGATCGTGTCTCTTTTTTGATATTCTGGTTATGCGACAGCAATTCACTTTGCCTCTTGCTTTCATACCTTGTCGCATCTATCAGGTTTTTTATTCCTGTAACATTCTTGATCTCAACGCGCTCCGTTCCAAGCGAAATATTAAGGTCTGCCTTCATTTCCTTATCTATGTCAACTCCAGCGTAGTAAAGTATGCTTCGCAGCTCATTGACAAATTCCCTAAGCTCCTCTTCACTTTCTATGTCGGGCTCTGTGACTATTTCATTAAGAGGTATTCCAGATCTATTGAAATCCAGAAGACAGTAGTCATCCTCCCTGATTATCTTTGCAGGATCCTCCTCTATCTGCACTCTCCTTATTCTAACCTTTTTCTTTTCAAGCTGTACATAACCCCCAAGTCCCACACATCCATCTAGCTGTGTTATCTGATAAGACTTAGGGAGATCAGGATAGAAGTAAACTTTCCTTAGAAAGTACGTATTTTTGTTTATTTTACAGTGCAGTGCGTTTGCTATGTTTAATGACGAATGCAATGCCTCTTCATTGAGCATTGGTTTTGAGCCTGGAAATCCAAGGCAGATCGGGCATATTGCCGTGTTAGGCTCTTGGGCATCAGCGCTGCAGCTACAAAAGAGCTTAGATTTAGTAGGCAGAGCAACGTGTACTTCCAAACCAATTCTCATAGCGCACCAACGTTGTACTTAAACCTGTACTCAAACTGCTTCTCCCATCTCTCAGTGAAATCAAGGAGCGCATAGTCATTGAAGTGCGAGGTAATCAGTTGGGCCCCAAGGGGGAGTCCATCTACGTAGTCGTACGGAAATGAGACATGTGGCAATCCAGAAAGGTTCGGCGGAGCAGTTATCGAATCCATGCCATAAATCTGCACAGGATCAAGGCCTTCGGCCTCGCTAATCTTTGGCACCTTGATCGGCATGGTTGGGGATATTATTAGCCCATCCTTAAGTACGCCGTTAAGGGATTCTATGAGCATGCGCCTGAGCCTAAGCGCCTTTTCATAATATTTTGACTTTACGCTTGCGCTTCTTACAAAAGTGCCTAGCGCTACCCTTCTCTTTGCCTCAGGCCCAAAGCTAGATCTCGCTTCAGTGAAGAATTCATTGTATCCCTTTGAGAAGTCGTTTATCTTCAGCCCGTACTTGAATCCAGTGTATCTTGCAAGGTTTGTAGACGCTTCTGCCATTGAAATGATATAATACGCAGGTATTGCCTTTTCTATGAAGGGAACGCTCTCATGTGCAACTTTGTGTCCCATGTTTTCTAGTCTTGACAAAAGTTTGTCAAATGAGCTAAGGACTTTGTCATCAACCCCTTTCATCAGTTGGTCTATTATGACTAGTTTCTCAGCCGTTTTTGAAGCTATTTCGTGGTCTATGCAAGTGGTATCATACTGATCGCTGCCCTTTATTTTGTCGAAAACATAGCGTATGTCTTCAGAATGCCTGGCCATTATACCTATTTTATCGAGCGAGTTTGCATAGTCTATAAGGCCGTATCTTGAAATCAGTCCGTACGTTGGCGTAAACCCAACAACGCCACAGAAAGCGGCAGGGCATGCTATTGATCCTCCAGTCGATTCTGCGATTGATACATGGTACTTAAGAACTGCTGTTGCAGCGGCAGACCCCGCACTTGACCCCCCAGTCACGTACTTTTCATCAAATGGGTTGCGCGGATGCTCCTTGCAGTTAATTCCAAAGGTGCCAAATCCGAATTCGTCCATTTTTGTCTTTCCAAGAAATGAGAATTCAGCAGTTCTAAGCCTTTCGATTGCCGTTGCATCAAAAGGGGGCACATATCCCTCAAGTATCTGTGAAGATGCAGTAGACTCTACTTGATTAACGCAGATATTGTCCTTTACGCTAAATGGAAACCCTGAAGATATGTCGCTTATATTGCTAAACATGTTTAATTTTGAGTTTAGCTTCTTTAGCTCTTCCAAAAGCCTTGGATAGTAATCATACGGTTTGTCCTTCTTTGCAAACTCCTTAATGCTAGATGTCATACTTTAGGACCCACTATGAAGAATCTGTAGATCTTAGAGTTCTCTAAGAGCTTTCCTGCATGCTTAAATGCCTCAATCTTATCGGGTCGCTTCCTTGAAGGTATCTCAATTGGCTGATATGCTGGCTCATACTTGCTGCAGTCAATGCTTTCAAGAGTGTCAAAGTAGGCAATTACCTCATCAATGTCCTTTTTTATTGCCTCCCTTTCCTTTTCGGCAAGCCTTATCCTGCATACCTTCAAAAGCCTGTCAAAGTCCTGATCCTCCATAATTATCATAGTAAGGTTGGTTCAATAAATTAGACGATATTAAGCTTTATAAGCATAATAACCAAATAACCTTTGTGCCCAGGTAGCATAATCCGGTATTGCGCCGGTCTTGAATTTTGATTTATTCAAGAGCTGATCCAAGATGATGCAACAAGCAAACCGGTCCCTTCGGGGATTGGGAGTTCAAATCTCCCCCTGGGCGATACTTTCTGGTTCGAATCCCTTACTGTGCGCTGGAAGGGCTTTGTCGGTATAGAACGAGGTCTTGAGGAAATATTGTTAACCCGCAGATAAAACCCATCCTTGGCGTATCCTTAATCTTAAGATGAGAGTTCTAGCTCGGACTTAACTCCCATTCTTCTTATCTTACCTAATTCTGCTGATATGTCTTGTTCTGCAAATGCTAATCTTGACTGAAGTTCGTACCCCTCCTCAAAATTGCCTCTTCTTATTGCAGCCTTTATATCCTCTCTCAATTTATTGCGGTCAATAAACATCTGTGCAACATTGTCCTTGAGCATTTTTCGTTTGGCTAATACGGACTGCGTAGATTCGCCTATTTTTCTTATTCCTTGCTCATCAAGCAACCTTGCAATTACCTTCCTACTAACTCCAATACGCTGCCCCATCGCCTCTAAACTGCCACCCTGACTGAATGTGTCCTCCAACTCCTGTCTAGTAAATGCCAATACCTGCCTTTTCTTGATCTTTCTTATTCCTTTGATATCAAGCAAAGCCCTCATCGAACCTTCGCTTATGCCAATGCGCTGCCCCATCTCGGCCAAAGTGCCTCCCTGATTGAAAACAACCTCCAACTCCTCCCTACTGAAACTTTCAGAATAAAGTTTCCTAATGGGCCTTATCCCTTCCTTATCAAGCAATTTTGCCATTACTCCTTTTCCAACTCCAATACGCTGCCCCATCTCAGTCAAAGTGCCTCCCTGACTGAAAGCTCCCTCTAATTCCTGTTTCGTGAAGGCTCTCGAAGATCGCTTTTTAATTTTTTTAATTCCTTCCTGATCAAGTATTCGCGCCACTGCCTTCCTTCCTACTCCAAGGCGCTGCCCAATTTCAGTCAAAGTGCCTCCCTGACTGAAAGCTTCCTGTATCTCCTCTTTAGTAAATCTCTTTTGCGCTCTTATCCCAGACTCTCTAAGAATCTTCCCAACATGCTTAACTGAGATGCCAAATTCCGTGCTTATCTCGTGATTGGCTCTCCCGCCTAACCGCAAGGATACTATTTCATCACGATCCGCTTTCCTTTCAGCCCCAAGCTTCTTTACTGCTATGGGTTTGCGATAATCCAGATTCATGTCATGATGAGGGTACATCTCAGAAAGTTTACAGAAATAATCTTTGCCTGAATCTGTGAACGTGTATGTTGTTATAAGTCCTTCGACTTTTACATCGACATATCCTCTTTTTACCAATCTGCCCAGTCTCAGTCCAATTCCCTGCCTCGTTATGCCCAGCCTCTTTCCTGCTTCTGTAAAAGTACTTGACGTAGTTAATGCGATCATAAGTTCGCAGACTTTATTCTCATTTAACGAATCCTTGGACCTTTTTCCATACGTATCCTTAGCAAAATAGTGCGAAGAACCCGCTTCTAACTTTAAAGGCGCAGCAGCTCTGGGTCTTGTCCTTACCTCCATCTACGTCATCTAAATTTAGAATATTATATGTCATATAAATTACTTTCTGAAAAAGGAAGAAATCGGGACGGTTCACCTCTTTCTTGTTCAGGCCAGTTCCATGCGCCATAGTCTCCTTCGCCACAAAGTTCCTTCATCTTAGCCTTTTGCTTCGCTTTTAAGGCAACCATAAGTCAGAATAATCCGGACTCTTTAATCTTTGCAGATACAGGCGTTTTCGATATAAGCTCCTTGAGCTCCTTTAACGAGGCACTTGGCACAATGAACATGGTTGAGGCAAGTGGTCCTGCACCAAATTTCAATATGTAGTCATCAGTTAATCGACCTTCTGCAATTTCTATGCATTTTAGCATACTATATGGGGTTATAAGGATTTCATGAATCATCGTGCTGAAGATACCAAGACTAAGCACTCTTTCAGATTCACTGTTGCTATAGCTCACAAATTGGCCCTTTGCATTCTGTTTTATGTCCCTCCATAGCTCCATCTGTATTGTATCAGTACTTACGCTCGTAAAGAAGAATGCCCGTTGAAGCATAATAAACAGGTCTATTAGTATATTGTTCTTTTCCCAGCTTGCACTGGCCGCAATAACGCGCTTCGAAGTGAATATAAGATGATATACCACATAGCTTTTGCTAGATGCAGCATAAAGAAATGTGCCTATAACCAATTCCTTTTGATATGCCATGCTCCTTTATGCTCATTCATAAGTATTATAAATATTAATTTTCGAAGGTTAATTGGGTATGGTATGCCAAAGGATAAGAAACCGGGTTTGATAAGCTTTAGGTTCGTGCTCTTCACATATATACTCGGCCTATATGGGGGCATTGTTTCAGGGATTCTTGTATCAATACTATATCAAAAGCCCACATCCTCCACACTATGGGCAATAGGCATAGGCCTGGCTTTATTGGGCCTTATACTTCTTTTCGTAATAGACAAGCTTCTTAGGAAAGGCCGCCCACTAATTTAGCTACAAAAGGAAATCTGATTTTAACTAGTGAGGTTTGCTACCAGGACTTTGGATCGGTCCACATTGTTTATCACTTCGATTATGTCAAGATTCCCGTAGTAGCCGTTCCTTGGCGTTAAAAGATTTATCGTGTATCCTGCAGACGATCCAGTCTCTATGACTGTCTGAGTTACATTTATCTGCGAAGGCGGCAGACTTGTCGCATTAATGTACTGCGTTTTATTGAATAGATATGTAGAATTCTGTATTGAGAATCCGGGCGTAGTTACTATGAACTCTACAAGCTGGCCGTTGAACGTGTAGGAAGTCACAAGATCAAGGGTGACGTTCGATCCCGGAGCTACGACTATCCCCTTCTCAAGCACCGTGTTTGATGGCAGGAAGCCGCTTTGGTTTATCTGGAAAGAACTAGGCATCCCGGACGGATCCACGGATGTTAGATTATAGTATCTTACTGTTATCGAAGTTACATTAACAAAACTATGGTTATAGGATCCGACGCTACCCTTGCCGGCAAGGTAGTTCGCAACGAAGTAAATGATTACCAATATGGCTGCAAACCCTACTGCATTCTTTTTCAACATACCTGCCAAGGCCTCTACCTATCCAAATCCTTCAGAACGTCCGGCAGCATATCTATTATGTCTGTAGCCAAAATGTGGTCGCCTTTCTTTTTGTGCAGCAGATCTCCTATCTTTGAATGAACATACGCGCCGGCTACTGCTGCAGCAAATAGGTCTTTGCAACGTGAAGCATACCCGCCTATAATCCCGGACAACACATCTCCTGTGCCCATCGTTGCCAATGCTGCACTTCTTGCCTGTATTATCTTAACAAGAGTGCCGTCTGTCACTATTGTATTATGGCCTTTTAGTAAAACTACTGTTTTGTACTTATTCGAAGCTGCCTTTGCTGCCTCTATTCTCTCACTTATACTTCTTGCTGGTATCTTTTTGTTGGTCAGCCTGCTAAACTCCCCATCATGCGGAGTTATCAGCATCTGGCTTGCGCCTAATCCCGTCACCAGCCTTGCTGCAGGTATTGCATCCGCATCAAGGATGACAAGTTTATCATTGAAGACAGAGTACTCCACAATTTTCCTTATCGCATTTGCATGCCTTGATCCCATTCCGATCCCAATCAAGACTACGTCAGACTTGTCTATCGCCTTTTTAATCGCATCCCCAAAAGCTATCTCATTCTTGCCAGACGGACTGATTATGGCATTTGGGGAGAGAGCGCGTGCAGTATTAAGAATGGATTCTGGCACGAACGCCTTGACATACCCGGCGCCTACCCTTAGCGCAGCAAGGCTTTGGCATGCCGAATTCATTGCCATTACTGGCGCACCGTAATAATCAGAGCTCCCTCCAATAATTAGCAGTCTTCCATTCTGGTACTTGTTTGAAAACATCTTTCTAGGAACAGACGCCCTTCTAATGTCAGACTTTTTTGCTAAATACTTTGAAAACTTACCTAAGGCCAACCCATCCATAGATACCTTTCTACAAGGCAAAGTATATCTATATTTCTTGAAGCATGGTCAGTGGATAGTTCTCCTCTGCCTGTTGATTATCTCATGCATGCCCAGGCTCTTTGCGATCTCCACATCAACCCCCACGTCTTCACGCCTGCCCACTATTGCATACGTTTCAAATGCAGGCGTTTCGCGAAGGTTTGTAGCGTATCCCATCCCTTTCGAAGGATCAGCTACTACTGCAACATGCACTCCGGTGTCCTTTGGCAGGATAAGGTGGCTTGTGTCAACCGGTATTATTTCAGGTTCTGACACGTACTTCTTTGCCCGTTCCTTCTGTATTATTGGGTTAAGCTCCTCTATTCCCTTCCTGTCTGTATATCCTTCCAGGTAGCTCTCCCCTCCAAGGTGTTCAAAGACTCCATCATGCTCTTTATTCTCTATCCTCTGGGAGAGCGCGCCCATCGCGCCGCACCCCTTTGCGACGTCCTTTGTGTCTGTGTGTGTAAGTATTACAAATCTATCTATCTCTCCTATATGCTCAAGCGTTTTTGCATGTCCATTAACATTTGCGCCTGCATTGGCTATGACATATACCGTATCATCAGGATTTATTGTTCTTATAAGGTCTGAGAGCTTCTTGTATGTCCCTGTGTTTTTCTGCACGAGCGTATCCAGCCTTCTCAGCTTTTCATTTGCAGTTCCTTCAACATCTGAAAGAACCTTGCCTATCTCCACAAGCCTCCTATCCATGCACATCTCTATGACTATTACTTCTCCCATTCAAACACCACTATGTATAATTCCATCTCTTGATCTAGATATTAATACCTTATGGCTCAAGGCGGTTTGACATCCTTGGGAAAGGTATCGCGTCACGTATGTGGTCAAGGCCAAGGAGCCACTTTATGATGCGTTCCATGCCCATTCCGAAGCCCGAATGCGGGACCGAGCCATACTTCCTAAGGTCTATCCACCATTCGTAGTTCTTCATGTTGAACTTTACTCCCTTTGCTTTCTCTACGTCTGCCATACGTGCAATCAGGTCTTCATACTTCCAGATCCTCTCACTGCCTCCTATTATCTCTCCGTGGCCTTTTGGAGCCTGAAGGTCAGCGCACAGAACGGTTCGTTCATCCTTGGGATTTATTGGCATGTAGAAAGGCTTGATCTCACTAGGCCAACTATGTATGAATACCGGCTTATCTTCGCTCTCAGTAAGTGCGCGTTCATGCTCTACTCCGAAATCGTCCCCCCATTTAAGACTGAATCCTTTCTGGTTAAGGAGTGAAAGTGCGTCTTCATAGCTTAGCCTCTTGAACGGCGGCTTTATCTTTAGCAGGTCATCTTTGTTAACTGAAAGCGCAGCGAGTATGTCCTCATGCCTTGCAAGATGGTTTGCAATGTGCGATACAAGCTTTTCCTGAAGCGCCATGCTCTTCTTATTGTCAAAATAGAGCATCTCGGGCTCCAGATGCCAGTACTCAGAGAGGTGCTTTGTAGTCCTTGAGTTTTCAGCCCTGTACGATGGGGCCAAAGAATAGACTCTCTCAAGTGAGAATGCCATTGCCTCTGCATACAGCTGCGATGACTCGGTAAGGTATGCCCTGCTTCCGAAGAAATCAAGCTCGAACATGTCCGCTCCAGTTTCTCCTCCGACTTTTGTTATTGCAGGAGGAGTGACTTCGTAGAAACCATTCCTGTCAAGGAATTCCCTTGCATATCTAAATATGTGGGAGCGTGCACGCATTATGTTTATCATCCTCTGGCTTCGCAGCCACAAATGCCTCTTGTCAAGAAGAAGCTCAACAGATTGGTATTCTGTGATCGGAAACGGTTCAGACACGTTTATGTGCTTGAAGGAAGAGGCATGCAGCTCAAATCCTGTTGGAGATCTTTTGTCCTCACTGACTCTTCCCTGCACTTCAACGCTTGACTCTACTGTCGCCTCGCTTGCCATCTTCCAAGACGCTTCACTTACGCTGTCCTTTTTGATAGCTACCTGCATAAGTCCAGTGACGTCCCTAAGCACAATAAATATTATGCCACCGCTCTCGCGCTTCCTATGGATCCACCCGCTAAGGGTCACAGGGCTTGCGGGCTTTTTAGCGGCTTTTGCCACGCTGACTACTGGCGCCATAAAACCTATTAATTATACCAATCAGAATATCTATTATGCTGGCTACGCTGCGCGCCTCAGTGCATTTGCAATGCTCCTAAAGGCGCTGCCCCTGCGTTTTTCTTCAATATCCTTCTCTTCTCCGCCCAAAAATTGAAGCAGCGGCCCCAATACCTCTTCAGGATGCTCAATGTGCGGACGGTGATTGCAGTCCTCTAGTTCAATCAACTTATGGTTTTCAAGCTTTTCAACCGCCAGTTTTACCTTAGGGAGTGCGAATAACGGGTCATTGCTTCCATGTATGAGCAAGTACGGTATCTTCGTATTATTCAACGCCTCAAGGCCATCCACGTAGAGTGTTCTGAAACCGTGCATCATCCTCTTCAGCCTTAATTTGTAGCGTAAATAGTCAAATCCTATCTCCTTTGGCGAAGACCTAAGCTGATCATGAAGGAATTCTAATGCTGCAGCATTCAAGTCCGTATGTCCATGCAGGAATTGGTCCGCAAACTTCACTATCTTCTCAGACGTAACTGTTTTTGTTATTTCATGCTCTCTCAGATTGCTGTTTTTGTGCACCCCGTTATTAAGCAGGTTTAGCACCCTGCCCTTCATCCTCTCATTCTCCCTGACTTTATTTACGGCGAAAGAGGTCAGCTTAGGCAACATTGTAAGTGCCCTTACACTAAACGGGATCGATAGATCAGAAAGGCCCCCGCTTCCGATTCCAACGAGGGC
The DNA here is from genome assembly GCA_028866935.1 of Microcaldota archaeon. GTDB lineage: Archaea > Micrarchaeota > Micrarchaeia > Micrarchaeales > CABMGC01 > JAJZNA01. The sequence goes on from JAGWHH010000007.1 coordinate 10,198, forward strand.
TGACACCTTTTCCGGGTTTTTTAACGTATAGCCTAACGAGGCCCATCCCCCCATCGATATGCTGATTATGCTAATCTTTTCAAATCCAATTTCATTTACGAAGTTATCGATAAAGTTAATGTTGAATGCAAGCGTGCCCTTATCCCCTACGTTCTTCTTCGTATTTCCATATCCTGGGAAATCTGGGGAGATTACGTGGTACTCTTCAGCAAGCTCTAGCATTATGTATTTCCATGCCCCGTACGAGCCCTCGTTTGACATGCCATGTACGAGCAGAAGCGTAGGGCTGTTTGGATTTCCAGCCTCAAGGTAGAATGTATCTGTGTTTTTTATCTTAACATAGTTCTCCATCGCTCCATTAGCAAGAAGCAGTTCCCTGATTTCAGGAATTGCAAGCCTGCGCATTTCCCCATCTGCAGTTTCCTTTGGCAGGCTGGCATTCAATCGGTCTTCAACGCCTTTGAGCAGTGATGGCTTAGATAGCAGCTGTATCATATCATTGGCATTCAGTTTGCGCCCAAGCGACGTCTCTAACTTTCTTGCTATGCTAACAGGCAAAACAATATTCCTTTCTGAATTTCCGCTCTTATGCCTTGAGGCAACTAAAAGAGGGCCTTTATTCTGAGCGCCTACGCTCTCTTCCGCTGCCGTTTTCCTGTGCCATGATAGAGCAGTCGCCATGCCCACCTATAATAAACGTCTTTTGATGAGGTTTAAATTCCTTTTCTGCAGCTTTCTGCGTGCGCTTTTCCAACATCCCCTAATTTTCCCCCAAGCACCGCATACATTTTTAAACTTGTTTACTAAAGAGTATATCGGGAATCATGGCGACGAAGAAATCCTTCGTTATACTAATGGCCTCACAGAAAGGGGGCGTTGGAAAGACGACATTGGCAATAAATCTCGCGATAGCGCTGCGATATTTGAAATACGATGTGCTGCTTATCGACTCGGATATAGCTACCTACAGCATCAGCGAGCACCTTGGCATCAAGGGAGACGTAGGCAACTACCAGGAGGCCCTTGAAGGGAACATGGAGGTAAAGGACGCGATATTCGCATACCAGCCACTTAATCTATACCTCATACTTGGAAACCTTGACAAAGAGATACCAACATCAAATCCTGACAAGATCAACAAGTTCTACGGTCAGGTCACAAAGCTTGGATACGACTTTGTAATAATCGATGGGCAGCCGGGTCCGTTCAGCGAAGTTGTAGCAAAATACGTAAATGACGTTATAATCGTAACAAATCCTGATTCCACATCAACAAGAAGCGCTGCAAAGCTTGGCACATACTGCGATAAATTCAAGCTTACCCACCGTTTAGTGATAAACAGGGCCGGGCAGAGCAAGTTTGAGCTTGAGACAGAGAACGTAGAGAAGCTGTACGGCGATGTGTTTGCGGTTGTTGTCCCAGAAGACCGCATAATACAGGAAAGTCTGCAGAGGCACAAGCCCGCATACATAATCGACAAGGGGGCTTCATTCTCACTTGCAGTGGATGACCTTGCAAGGATCTACACCCTTAAGAAAGGAGAGAGCAATGCCGAAGGCGAAGGCCCAGAATCTGACAGGAAGAGGAAACCGGGATTCTTCCAGAAAGTCGGTGGCTGGGTAGTAGGAAGATAAACTATTCTTAATCCTTAGGCTATTGCTACTAGACTTACACTGCCCTTCTTTTGATTCCAGTTGCCCTTTTATATTCCTCGTTTGCAGACCTTCTAAGCGATCTCAAAAGGCTGCGGTCCTCATCAAATGCAGATGCCATTCTAATGGCTGCTTCTTGAACCGTTATTGCGGATGACTTAGGGCCACGCTTGTGTATGCCCGTTGCACGCCTAAAAGCCTCTCTTTGCACGTCCACATAAGCATCAACAGATCCATCGTAGAGGGCGGTGGATATGGCATTATGCTGCGAGGTCCCCATGTCTTCTGTGCTCTCTGAGAAGAGCCTAGCCGCAGCTGCACTCTGGCCTTCTATCAAATCATGCATTCCTTCATAAAGGCCGCTTTTCCACTTGCACTTCTCATAATAGAATCCCTGCCCCTTTCCAAATACCAGCCCATAAAGCACATCTGAAAGTGAATTATCGCCGGTGACCAGGCTTGGCATCTCCGATGCCCAGAACAATCTTGTCGCCAATGTCTGGGGCACGTCTCCAAGCATTATAATAGACACTCTGCCCTCCTTTATTATATTTAAGCCATCCTCTATATCATACCCTAAGTGGCGCAGTGCCCTATTGCCTAAAACTACAACAGCCATTCCCTCCCCAAGGTCATCAGACGCCATCACTGTCTGTCTTATGTATGTGGCAACACTCCTATACTTGTAAGCATAACATACCCCTATCCTTCTGGAGTCGTGTATGGCGCGCTTTAGTGAATCGCCAGTGCCGCTACTAGCTGCCTCGATAAGCACGTCTCTTATGTCCTCCTCTCCAGGTTCTGGCAGTTCGTCATTTTTGTGAGGCGCATAAAACATCGGTATGGTGTATGGAAATTCCTCCATGTGGGAAGGAATGTCATATTTGCAGATAAGCCTGTTCCTGCCACCATAATTCTGAATGCCAGGTCTAAATGTAATCGTTTCGCCCAGCCTTACAGGACGATCGAATTCCTGTATCTCCACATCTTCCCTTTCTATCAAGCCTCCTATGACGTTTATCCTGAGCATGTGCTCGTTTTTTGTAGTAATGTCTACCATCTCATGCCACGAGTCAAAAGAAACTACCAAGTCAGGAAATACTGCCTTCATCTTGGCAGTAACTACGCCTCCGCCTGGCACATACCTGACATTATGCCCTTCCTTGGACAGCGCCTCGCCTACCTTAACTCCGGACACCACGTCGCCGAATCCGTCATGGTCAGTAACTCCGACGAGTATATCCACTAGTATGCCCATCTCTAGTGGGGTTTTTCTGATATTTAAATAGGCTGTTGAGCAGGGTTTGGGACAAAAATCATGGCCAAGCTTGCCGCCTGAAGTTTTCCCATGCGCATCAAAAATTCCAATTTTTATTGGCAAAATTTGCAGTATCTGGCTAAGATACTACATTCTGGTGCTAAAAGAAAAAGTGAAGATGTAGCTTGAGAGCCTCAGAAAGGTTACAATCGCAACATGCTGATTTAAATGCACACTATATTTTGTCTCATAAAACTTCGTAAAGTTTTGAGGTGATCTATCCACAGGTTCCCCTACGGATACCTTGTTATGCCTTAGCCCCCCTCACAGAACCTTAGTTCGAAAGCGCCACAAGGACGCTGCGTCACTAAGGCCCCACTTGGATGACTTGGCAGGCGGTGTGTGCAAGGAGCGGGGACATATTCACCGCGCGTTGGTGACACGCGATTACTAGGGATTCCAACTTCATGAGGGTGAGTTTCAACCCTCAATTCGGACCTGGATTGGCTTTGGGGGATTAGCGTCCCATTTCTGGGTAGCAACCCATTGTGCCAACCTCTGTATGCCGCGTGTAGCCCTGGAGATTCGGGGCATACTGACGTACCGTCGCCCTCTCCTTCCTCCTACTTAAACGTAGGCGGTCTCGACAGAGTGCCTGCCCCATCGCTGGAACAGTAGCAACTGTCAACGAGGATCTCGTTCGTTACCGGACTTAACCGGATAGTTCACACCACGAACTGACGATCGCCATGCACCACCTCTCGGCTCGTCTGGCAAGATCTTTAGTCTGACCTTCACACTGCCGTCGCTCCAGGTAAAGTTCCCGACGTAGAATTCAATTGAACCGTAGCATCCACCCCTTGTGTGCTCCCCCGCCAATTGCTTTAAGTTTCAACCTTGCGGCCGTACTCCCCAGGCGGCAGACTTAACAGTTGTCCTACGGTACTGCGCCTATTCGTGATAGGCGCAACACCAGAGTCTGCATAATTTACTGCTAGGGCTACTCGGGTATCTAATCCGATTCGTTCTCCTAGCCTTCGTCACTCACCGTCGGATGTGTTCTCGTCAGGCGCCTTCGCCACCGGTAGTCTTCATAGGATTACGAGATTTTACCCTTACCCCATGAATACTCCTGACGTCTCCCACTCCCTAGCCTGAAGGTATCTTATGCACGTATTGACGTCATGCGCCAATATTTCACACAAGACTGTTCAGGCCGGCTACTAACGCTTTAAGCCCAATAATTGTGAATACCACTTGTGCCGCCGGTATTACCGTGGCGGCTGCCACCGGTCTTACCCAGCACTTATTCTCCAAGCTTGCTAAACTTGGCAAAAGGTTAACCGAAGTCAACCACTCAGATTCCCCCCATCACGCGTATGCGCATTGTGGAGTTTGCGCGCCTGCTGCACGCCGTAGCGCTAGGGCCATTGTCTCAGTGCCCTTCTCGGGGCTCTTACTCTCATATCCCCTACGGGTCAAAGGTATGGTGGGCCGTTACCCCGCCATCTGCCTGATCCGACGCAGTCTCATCGTAAAGCGGTAAAGCTCCAATTCACTACCCTTTCGATTAGGACTCATTCCAGAATTCCTAACCTATATGGCATTAGCCTCAGTTTCCCGAGGGTATTCCCTTCTTTACGGTAGATTGACCACGCGTTACTGAGCCGTGTGCCGCCCAACCAAGTGGCTGAGCTGACTTGCATGGCTGTCGAAATCTGATAGCAGTATCCTCCAGCAGCATCGACTGGAGTTTAATTCTTTAAGCAATTGTCGTTGTATTTCCTTTCTTCGCACTACTCAAGACTACATCCAATTCCATCTGGAATTTTCACAATTGCGCATAGTCTCTAGCATAGCTAAATCTATGGCAAAAGATATGATACGGCAGATAAGTTTATAAAGCATTCCCAGATAGCAGAAGACATAGCTTCATCTAGGTTTAATTGCCAAACCTACTGCTATCTTCGCAAATACGCTATATGGTCCCTGATTGGATTATCTCTGCGTACTGCCTCAATGTATAGCCCCATCTCCAATGTATCAGGATTTACTACGGAGATCCTCACAATTCCTGTATAGGCGACTATAGCTGATAAGTATGCTCTTTTTTCTGGCGAAAGGGCCCTGTACGAATGCCTATCTATCTTATGAAGCCTTCCGCTATCGTCTATTTCATAATATGGTGAACCTTTGGATGCGAAAACTGAACCCCTGTGGTCTAGCTCTTCCCTGAACTTCTGATTCCTCCTATATTCTGATGCCACTTCGTTCTGGGTTGCAAGTCTCCATCCGCTCATAGGAATTACCTCTTTATCTACGTTAGAACTCCAAAAAGTCACCCCGGACGTTATCAGTCCACGGCTAAAAAAAGGTTGTTTTGTAACGGATCCTGCCATTTGGTCACTAGCTAACAATAATCCATATCCTATTTAAAGGCAATGGCTCGGGTCTGCAGGAATAAGGTTTTAAATACGCAATACGAATAGTAGAACAGTGCTTTTTGATGATTGTGGCTATAAAGCGCATATATGACAAGGCAGGCATAATCGATGGGAAGCGGGTACTGGTTGACAGGCTGTGGCCCAGGGGAGTCAAGAGATCAACTTCAAACGTAGACCTCTGGCTTAAAGATGTTGCTCCAAGCGACGAGCTCAGGAAGTGGTTTTCCCACGAGCCCGCAAAGTGGACGGAGTTCAAGAAGAGATACAAAGAGGAGCTCAATGGTAGCAAGGCATTCATAGAGCTCGTCCATCTGGTCAGGACGAACGATATAACAATACTGTATTCCTCAAGGGATGACAAGCACAACAATGCCATTGCGCTAGTAGAATTCATCAATAAAGCAAAAAGTAGCGTCTAATTCTAATCTTAACTAAAAATATAGCCAATTTCCGAATCAAACGATGTAGTTTAATTAACATTGCCAGCGACATTAAATTCGGGATTGAGTATGGCGCAGGCAAGACCTGCCCAGCCGGCATGCTCGTTGATCATAATGCTGGGTTTGGCATCGCCAATTCTTGTATTCACAAAAAAATATCCTCATGATATCTCTAAGCCTTTGTCAAATGGCTTCATGCCGTGCATACTTGCCGTAAGTTCAAAGAGGCTAGAACAGTTATACAAAGATGCAAAAATAGATGCAAAAATCCTCAAAGATAAAGTACCAGAAACGGCTCAGTTGCCAAGGCCGCATGAAGCGACAAATGAAGAAGCTGCACGATGCGTTAGCCTACAAATCGTTTCGGAGACATTTTTTCAAGATGCTTAATTGAAGGTTTCTTGCCTTCTATCAAACTGCTTATTATTTTTCCTGTAAGGGGGGCAAGAGTAACTCCAGATCGGCACTGTCCTCCTGCTATAAACAGATTCGAATATCCCGGAACCCTTCCTATTACCGGAACCTGGTCAGGGGTGCATGGCCTGAATCCGTACCCACTGTAAATTACCCTCATACTGCTAAACTTTGAAATATGCTCTTTAACCGCATCAAGCATCCATCTCCTCCTTTTGTAATCGAACTCGCCGTCAATCCCTTTAAACTCAAAGAAGCTAGTGGCTCTAAGTAGGTTATCGCTATGCTGGGCTATGGCTATTCCTTCAGGCTCAATCAATGAAGGCACTGAGACTATCCTTCTATCTCCTGTTGAAAACAGGAATACCATGCCTCTTGCAGGAATGATCATCGGATTGTAATCAAGATTCTTGAGAAGTTCATTTAGCCAGCTCCCAGATGCAGCCAGGTAGTTGTCAGCATTAATCCTTGTTTTTCCTACCTGCACCGAGCTGATTTCAGCGCCTCTTATGTTGAATCTTGCGCCATGCCCCAAAAGCATCTGGGCTCCCATGCTTTTAATCAATGTCTTTACGCCGTCAAACAGCTTCATCGGGTTGATGGACAATTCCCGGTCAAACATCGCCCCGCCCCCAAAGTTTCTGTACCCTAGCTTGTGTATTTTTTCCTTGGAAATGAATCTCGCGTCATGGAGATCGGCAAAGGCCTTCGCATCATCCCTTTCCTTGAATAAGGTGGCGACGCCCTTTATCACATCGGCATCTACCCCTTCTTTTTCAAAAAACTGGCTGTATAGTTCAAGGCTTCGCTGACCCAGATAAATGAGAAAATGGTCCTCTTTGCTCTTCCTGTTCTTTAAGGCGTCTACAAACCACGGGACGTTTTTGGCAATCTGCCTTGGAGAGATGTAGACTGGCCCAAGGCCCACTGTTGACGCCTTTATTATGTCCGTGTAGCTCATCTCTGGGGCCGGTGCGAGAGAAGGCTGAAGTAGGCCTGCGTTATTCCTCGAAGTAAGGCCTTTCCTATTACGGTCTATTACGGTTACTTTGTAGCCTAATTTGAGGAGATAATAAGCGCAGAACATACCATTTATTCCGCCTCCAATTATTGCAACGCTGCCTTTTTCCCGTTTCACAAGACTCTATACCTACACAAAGAAATTTAACTTGGCTGTGTCAATTTCCTTTCTTCTAAGCAACATTACAGTACATGTGCGATTTCTTTACCTAGGATATCAGACATGTTTATCTACAACAAAACGCATAATCTATTTATGGTACGGTGACATTTATGGCTACTGATTGCTTGCAAACAGAATCAGGAACGCTCAACGGCTCACAAGTTCACGTTGTCGTGCCAAAATTTGCAATATCAGAAGATGCAGTAGAAGTTGCAGAAGCCCACACTTTAATGCCAACGGAATATAATCTAGCCACCACTGGTAACTGAAACATATAAATATCAGGACAAATCCCAAAAATATTGTGGATTTTATGGTAACAAAGGTAAGACAACAGGCGCAGTTCGGGGAAGTAGGTGGAAATGCAAAGTCGGCATTGCATATAATATACCACGAAGCGAACCATGCCCAGTCAATGAAGATTCTTGCAGATAATGGCCTAAGGCCACTTAGGCATCGGGAGGCTCTTTCTCGTTCTTCAGAATTGATAACAGAACTCAAAGGGAAATGGTTCTATCTGGCTGGCCGGGGAACCGACAAAAGTGGCATTTACACATTTAACGATAAGGGAGCGCTTGTAGAATCTACAGGAAATAGGCCTATAGATCTGATAGTTCGTGTTTGGCCAGGAAATAAGCCGTTGTCCCTCGTCGTCTACTCGGACGTCATCGCTCAGGTAAAGCACAAGCGGTTCCTCATCGATGCGGACGACTGGCCTAGTAGTGTTGCGCCGGTGGTGGTCGGAGTTGAGCGAGCCCAAGCTGGCAGCGTAGTTGCCGCGCAAAATGGAGCTAGCGTCGAGCCTCTTCCAAAGCAGGTCGTCAGGGATGCAGACAGGCAACTGGCAAAGGTCGAAAAGAGCCCATTCTTCAACGAAGGGGACCTTTCAGCAGTAAGGGAGCTCGTAGATGCAGCAAAGGCGCAAAGGCGCCAGTAATAAAAGAGCATCCTTCTTATTATGCGTGCCTGGGTTTAGCGGTATCTTAAATGCCGTTAGATATGGACACAGGTCCATGGATGTAATCCTAGGGCCCACACTCCTGTCTATAGCGCTAGTAGTCCGCGGACATACTAGACATGAAGTTCAACAGAGGCACTTATCTGGATTTGCCGAGAACGTGAAGCTGCCGTGATGCCTGAAAAGGCATTTTGATAGATGGGTTAAACATTGCGCAGTTGCCCTTCAATGTCAACTCGGACAGCTACGCCAGTAGCAATGGCAGGCGGTTCGGCCTATATGCGTGCTATTCGCCGTACAATGTTGCGCCAACGGTTTCTGCTTGCATCCTTGGTTTATGGTGTTACCATTTCAGGGTTTTGCCTTATTGATATGCAAAACTTTCTTTGATGGCAATATTTTTGGAGGCATTGGCGGTTTTTAACTAAGAAGAATGACATTTACCGTCAATTACCGAAGAAATGCAGGCGCATTTATGTCGACGCCCATGCTTGCGCGTATTCAAACTTCTTCAGGATTCTAGTTTCTTGAGCTCGAACTTGCTTAACCTTGCTATGTTAGTTACCTTGCTTACTGCCTCTCCCCTGAACGAATTGTCAAGAAGAGCAGTCGTAACCTCATCAAGCGTCTTTCCTGCAGCGTACTCGTGGGCAAAAGCGGATATCGCCTTCCTTATCGCAGTCTTCTTCGGGGTCTTTATCTTTGTCGCGCTTACTGCAAGGAGCTTGAGCTTAAATTTCCTCCCAGTCTTGTCCTTAAGGTCATCCACAGTATACACTACGCTAGAGTGCCTCCTTACAAGGGAGTGTATGTAGCTGTATGTCTGCTCTATGAATTTGAGGTCAGTATGGGCAGAATTGCCGTTTACATCAGTTATCCTCAACGCGACTATCATGAACGAATGCTCGGGCTTGTGTGTGATCCAGGACATGCTCACCTTCATTACCCTGCCAACTACATTCTTCTCATCATCAGCAGGTATCTCCCCTATCGGACTGTCCCCTAGGAGCTTAGGCGGGTAAACGTTGAACCATAACTTATTTTTCCATTTCTCGCTTGACTTTTGTGCCATATTTTCAGCTCTTTATGATAAGTGCTACCTTTGCAGGGTCATACTTCCAATCAGAAGGAAGTACACTTTCTCTTTTGTAGTAATTGCTAAGGCGCCATATCTTTGCCTCTACTCTGCTAAGCGAAGTCTTGTTATGAACATCCTTGTGATTCTTTTCAAGGTGGGATCTTAGGGTTACTGCCCTCCTTAGAAGATCTAGAAGATCCTGAGGGAGATCGCTCCTAAAGCCGTTTTCCTTAAGTATCACATTTAGCCTTCTCTTGTAAACCTGCTTTATGTAGGGGACGTTGTGCTTTTCCTTTAATGCCTGGCCTATCTGCGCCTGATGCATTCCCTGCTTTGCATATCCTACGATGAGCTTTGTTATCTCAGCGTCGCTTAGTGTCAAGCCTTCCGGGCGTGTTCCTATCTCAACGTCAGGCTTTCTTGATTTTGCCTTTCCATGCTTTCCAGTGTGCATACGTGCCATTAAAACACTATAAATTCCAACAAAGAGAAAAACTGGGCTCTCCTGTTGCAGCTATAATATCTATTAAGAACGTTTATAAGTATTTTGCTGTGAGGCTAAGCAGCATTTAGATGGGGCCCGTCATCTCCCCTATGCACATCTGAAAGATCTGCATGCGAAACTTCCTTGTTTTCACTGACTTCTTCAAGCTCCCCTATAGACCTTGCTTCCTCACGTGAAACCAGAAACTCGCCGGCCTCAAGGAGCCTTATTGCCGAGTCATAGAATCCGTACTGTATGTAACGGCCCGCAGCGCCCTTAAGTATTTTATCGGCACGCTCTAAGTCATTGTTCCTTATTGCAAACTGCGCAGCATATACTGTAAGTGTCGTTGAGATGTCCTCAGGCGGCTCGGGAACCATCATCTTCTCGTTGTGCACCATGCTGAATAGGCCGTTCTCAATGCTCTTTGCTGCCTCAATGCACGCCTCCAATGCAATGCCGTAAATCTTTTTGTCACGCTCTGCATTTCCAGCCGCTAGGTTTGCAACCATTCCGTTTGGCTTCATTATCATTCCGGCAAAATCCATTGTCAACGACTCTCCGAATCCCATCATCCTGTATTTTGCATACGCTTCTGACATCTGTCTTGCAATAGCAAATGCCTCCCCAACTTCGCCCATCCTGAATTTTATCTCTCCTGCCCTGCCCCTTAGCCTAACTGCATGCTTAAGAAGAGTGTCAAGGTTCTGCGCATCAAGCCTATGCTGGTTCTTAAGCGCGTTAGGTGACATTACCTCTGCCACCACCTCTGTCAGGCGCGAGTCTATATGCCTTATGCCCTCCGTCAGTTCTTCATAAGCCCTATTTCTAGATGTACGGGCGTCTTCTGACCTGCCAAGCATCTCTTCTTTTTCAGCAATTATGTTAAGGTATCTTACAAATGCAAGTAGCCTTTCAGGTGGCATTGGACGTTTTGCTTCGCCAATTGAGGATGCCTTCCTTTTGTAAAGGTCAAGCAACGGTTCAGCATACGATATGCTTCTCTCTCTAAAAGCATCTCTGGCTTTACTTATTTCTGTGACTGCCGCTTGCAACCCAACCACCCGAGTTGATCTCTTTCTTTTTCTTTAAAAGCATTTTCTGCAAAATTCCACGAAAATGCTTCTGCATGGCAAAGGCATTCTATTTATTTACCTTTCAATGGTAAAAGTGAATCATGTTAGGCCTAGACAGTGTCAAGAACTGGTCCTCAGAAGTAGAGTTAGGCATAACCAAGTCGTGGAGGGATGCGGATCTCTTCAAATTCGATATAGGTACAAAGAAGAACATCTATTCAATAGACACGCCGCCTCCATACATCAACCAGCCAATCCACATAGGCCACGCCACTACCTATTCATTCATGGACATGTTTGCAAGATACAAGAGGATGAAGGGTTACGAGGTGCTGTTCCCTCTCGGGATGGACAGGAATGGACTTCCTATTGAGATAGCCACAGAGAAAAAGTTCAACATCTCTGCATTCAAGGTGGGCAGGGAGAAGTTCATAGAGAGCTGCGAGAAGCTGCTACAGGAGACATCTCTTGAATCAACAGACAGTTTTGAGAAACTAGGGATATCATTCACATCTTATAAGATAGGAAATTATCCCGGATCTGTTTATTTTACTGATTCTCCAGAGTACAGGACGCTTACACAGGCAACATTCATAGCACTGTACAAGAAGGGGCTTATTTACGAAGACAATAAGGTAAGCAACTGGGACCCGAAGCTTCAGACCACCGTTGCAGATTCCGAGATCGACTATGTTGACCTTAATTCAACGTTCAACTACGTCCAATGGAACATAAAGGGAAGCGATGAAAAGATAACTATTGGAACTACGCGTCCTGAGCTTATTGCAACGTGCAAGATGGTGATCTACAATCCGGATGACGAACGATACAAGCACCTCAAAGAGAAGATAGCAATAACGCCCATCTTCAACAAGGAAGTGAAGATAATGCCTCATCCTTTTGCACAGGCCGACAAGGGCAGCGGTCTTGTCATGATGTGCTCTGCCGGTGACCTTACTGACATAAGGTTCTTCAGAGAAATGGGTCTTGAAGTTGTAATTGCAATCAACAAGGACGGCACTATGAATGAGAATGCCGGATTCCTAAATGGGCTAAAGGTAAAGGATGCAAGAAAGGTGATGATAGACACGCTCAAAGAGAAAGGGCTCATAGTCAAGAGCGAACCGATTCTGCACAGGACCCCGATATCTGAGAGGTCAAAGGCAGAGATAGAATTCATATCGATGCCAGAGTTCTACCTCAAGCAGCTCGAATTCAAGGAAGATATTCTGGAAATTGAGAAAAAGATGAAGTTCTTCCCAGAAGAGTCAAGAGAAATCCTCGAATCGTGGATAAGCCAGGTATCAATAGACTGGCCAATATCAAGAAGGAGGTTCTATGCTACGGAAGTACCTTTGTGGTATTCTGCAGACATGGTTGCAGTTCCGCAGCCAGGCAGGTACTACCGTCCCTGGAAGGAGGACGCGCCTCAAGATGCGGATGTGCTAAAAGGCGGCAAGGTAATAGGAAAGGTTTCGGATTTTAAGGATGCAAAATGGGAAGGAGATCCGCGCGTACTTGATACCTGGTTTGACTCCTCTATATCAGAACTCTTCATTACAAAATACAAGTCAGATGACAAATTCTTCAACTCTTCATATCCTGTTTCGCTCAGGCCTCAGGGAAAAGAGATAGTCAGGACATGGCTGTACTATACTGTTCTTAGGGGATATCTTGAAACAGGAAGGGAATGCTTCAAGGACGTCTGGATACACCAGCATGTTCTTGATGAAAAAGGAATAAAGATGTCAAAGTCATTAGGAAACACTATAGATCCGCATGACATAATGAAGGAATTTGGAGCAGAGGCATTCAGGCTATGGGCAGCTAGCGAAGGCGACATGTCAAGGCAGGATCTTTCATGCTCAAAAGACAAGATACGCGGAGAGCTCAAGACAATAAACAAGATACTGAATGTTGCAAGGTTCATTGCGCAATTTGACATTCCCGACAATGCAAGGCTGACTCCAACTGACCAGTTGTTTGTTGACTACATCGAATACCTGACAGAATATGCAGACACCGAATATGAAAAATACAACTTCTATCATCCATCCTCAAAACTAAAGCAGTTCCTCTGGGATGATTTCGCATCAAACTACCTGGAACTCGTAAAGGACAGGGCGTACAACAACGGCAAGAAGTTCACCGACGAAGAACAAAGGTCTGCACATTACGCATTGCATTACATTTTCAAGCGTTTTATAATCTTAACTTACCCAATAATACCGCAGGTATGTTCGGTAATAGGACAGAAATACAATCTAGAAATAAGCGCATTGACATTCCCTTCAGCGGCAAAGGGAAAATCAGATATTTCAAAGATAGAGAAGATCAAGGAATTTGACTCCACGGTATGGAAGACAAAGAAGGAGAGGGGCATGTCACTAAATTCGCCAATATCTGGCATAGGGATACCAGAGGATCTTGCAGATTTTTCAGCGGACCTCAAGTCATGTCATCACCTAGAATGAGGAATTAACATGGGCGAACTAATAGTCAAGAAAGTCTCAAAAAGATATAGCGGCGGAAAGTTCGCCCTAAAGAATGTCAGTTTTAAAGTGCCATCAGGCGGAGGCATATTTGCACTCATAGGCAGGAATGGAGCAGGCAAGACTACTCTTGTAAGAATTCTTGCGACACAGTTAAAGGCAACTTCAGGATCTGCAAAAATCAACGGGATAGACGTTTCAAAAAATCCAGAACTGCTAAGAGAATCAATAGCGTCAGTTCCGCAGGAAGCCAGGGCTGTTGGTTGGCTCACACCAAAGCAGTTCATAACCTCCTATCTTTTATGGCGTGGATTTGACTACGGGGATGCGAACAAAAAGGCAATTGCAGCGCTTAACAACGTAGGGCTATCCAAATATGTAAATGTTCAAAATCAAAAGCTGTCCGGAGGTCTGAAAAGAAAGGTGTTGGTCGCAATGGTTATGGCTTCTGACGCCAAAGTATTATTCCTCGATGAGCCGACTACGGGACTGGATCCTATATCAAGAACTGAATTATGGGAAACGCTAAGAAGGTTGAAAAAAGACCATTTCATCTTCTTGACCACACATTACCTTGAGGAAGCAGAGCGCCTCGCAGACCTGATCGGAGTTCTTGACGATGGCAAACTTAGGGCAATCGGAACATTGGACGAATTAAGGAAGAAGGCAAAGTACCCTTACAGCATAAAGATACTTTCAAAGGATCATGTAGAGAAGCCAAAGAACAGCATAATAGTTAAAGGGATAGATGAGCATTACCAGATCCTTACAACGGAAAACAATGCGCATGCAATATCTAACAGTTTAATTAAAAAGGGAGTAAAGTTCTCAATGAGCCCGCTTTCTCTTGATGACATATTCTACTACATTGTAAGGAAGCCGATCGAAGTCGAAAATTACGAGGAGGATGGGGAATGGTAAATAAATTCAGCCAGATGCTTGCATCAATACTGGTAAATGCGATATATGCAATGGTAAACTACCCGATAGTGCTGATAAGCACACTTCTTGCCCCATTCTCACTGCTCATAGTCATAACGTTTGTAACACACGGGTCGTTGCTACCTGTAGCAATAGGAGGGGCACTCATCATGACTATGATAGGTTCTGGAACCAGCCTGCAGCAAGATCTCTCACACCTCAAGAACGACTTCAAGCTGCAGGATATGATCGTGAGTTCGCCTACTACCTCAAAGGTCTACCTTATAGGGATGTCCATATCCGAGATCGTATACTCACTACCTGCAATAATTGTACTTGTAATCCTTGCAGCGTTCTATATCCAAACCACAGCAATCGGCTATGCTGAGATATTTGCAGTTATGGTGATAATATTTATCTTCTCAGTGTCTTTGGGATTCCTACTATCAACAATAACCTCCGATGTAATCCAGAGCTGGGCGTTCAGCGGGATAATTGCAACAATACTTTCTGCATTGCCTCCGGTCTATTATCCGATAACGTATGTGCCATTCCCATTCAGGTACATTGTATATTTATCTCCAGCAACTTATGCCGCAGAGATTGTCCAAAACGTCACAGGATTAGTCACTTTTAGCAGCACTACACTTCTGATTGATTGGATTGTAATAATTGCGGTGGCCATAATTATGACATACATTGCTGTAAAGAAGTCAAAATGGACTGAGGACTAACCGAAAGGCTATTTAATCATTTTAGCTAATTAGACCTATGGGAAAAGATACCATATTGATATTGGATTTTGGGGGCCAATACTGCCATCTAATTGCCAGAAGGGTAAGGGAAAATAATGTCTATTCCGAAGTAGTACCTTCAGACATATCTGCAAATGAAATAAAGGCTCTTGGCAAAAAAACCAGCATAAAAGGAATAATACTGTCCGGAGGCCCTTCAAGTATCTATGACAAGAATGCGCCTAAGATGGACAAAGCGATACTGCGTCTTGGCATACCTATACTCGGCATTTGCTACGGGCATCAGCTTCTTGCGGATTATGTAAACGGAAATGTGAAAAGGGCAAAAAACAAGGAATACGGAATTGCAATCGTCAATGTAAAGAGCAGGAACATGCTTTCTAATCTGGAAGATAGGGAAGAGGTCTGGATGAGCCACGGTGACACGGTGCTCAGCATGCCAAAATCATTCCAAATACTTGCCCATACAAATAACTGCCCAATAGCGGCATACAGCAACAGCAGTTTGGGAATATACGGGGTACAGTGGCATCCTGAGGTTGTCCACACAAAGCATGGAAATCAGATTCTAAGCAATTTCATTTTTAACATCTGCAAATCCCACCAGAACTGGAAGCCAACCAACCTGATCCAAAATTATATCAAAAGCATAAGGGACGCCGCTGGAGATAAAAAAGTCATTATTGCAATGAGTGGGGGAATCGATTCGAGTACAGCTGCAGTTCTTGCACATATGGCAATTGGGAAACGGCTTATTGCAGTTTTTGTGGACAATGGGCTAATGCGACTCAACGAGCCGAGAAAAATACGTGAAATCGCAAAAGTGTTAGGATTAAATCTAGTTGTAGTCAATGCAAAGGAAAGATTTCTTGAAAATCTCAGAGGGGTTACTGATCCGGAAAGGAAAAGGAAGATAATCGGTAACGAGTTCATCAGGGTTTTTGAAGAGCATGCAAAGAAGATTAATGCAGACTATCTTTTACAGGGAACAATATATCCAGATAGGATAGAGTCTGGATATTCAAAGAATTCAAGTGTGATAAAGACACATCATAATGTTGGCGGACTGCCCAAGACAATGAAGTTCAAGGGCCTAATAGAACCGCTCAAGGACCTCTACAAGGATGAGGTGAGGAAGATCGCTTTGCAGCTAGGATTGCCTGCGGAGTTAGTTTATCGCCAGGCCTTTCCAGGTCCAGGGCTTGCTGTTAGGGTAATGGGTAGCATTACAAAAGATAAGTTAGAAATCTTGCGAAAAGCGGATTTCATTGTAACCAGCGAATTTGAAAAGACTGGGGCAAGCAAAGGGCTATGGGAGTACTTTGCAGTTTATACTGACATCAAGAGCACCGGGGTAAAAGGCGATCAAAGGGCATACGGCGATGTAATTGCAATACGCGCAGTACAGAGTTTAGAGGCAATGACTGCCAATTTTGCTAAGGTTCCTTACGAAACCCTTGAGCATATATCAACAAGAATAACAAATGAGATACCTCAAGTTACGCGTGTTGTTTATGATATTACAAACAAACCTCCATCAACAATAGAATGGGAATAAATATCCATAGTGCAAGTTATTTTAGGTAATTGCCATGTCCGATCAAATAAGATGCGCACACATATTAGTGGAAAAAGAGTCTCTTGCAAAAGAAATAGAGGAGAAGCTAAAGAAAGGTGAATCATTCTCCAAGCTTGCCGAGCAGTATTCCATAGATGGGTCAAGGAGGAGGGGCGGAGATCTCGGATTCTTCAGAAAGGGAGTAATGGTAAAAGAGTTTGAAAATGCAGCATTCGCTCTTGAAAAAGGCAAAGTGTCTGGAATTGTCAAGACACAATTCGGTTACCACATCATAAAGAGGCTCGAATAAGTGTTTATGATTTTTCCATAAACTTGATACAGTTCGGTTAATGGAGTAATAAACAACTAGATTTCTACTTATTTTGTACTTGCAAAGACATGCTAAATGTCAGTACTTTCAAGCTTTATGTTCTGTACAACTAATCTTTCCCTTCTTTCGGGTATCTGTGATTTGTAAATTGTGTGCTTTCCAGAAACTAGATATGATACAGCTAATGCTATCATTGCAGCTGGCAGTATCTGCAGGCTACCAGTCATTTCCGTAACCATAAGCAGCATGGCTATAGGCACTTTGGCCGCTCCTCCGAAAAATGCGAGCATTCCTATTATCACAAACGGAGCTATAGAAGGAGCTAAAGTAGGAAAGACAAGATGCAACAGTACGCCAACAACAGCACCTATTGTTGCACCTATGAACATGCCTGGTCCGAACACTCCTCCACTTCCTCCTGAACCTATCGTAAGTGACGTTACAAATATTTTAGCGAATGGAAGCATTATGAGTAGAAAGAGAAGAGGCAATCCATAGGTGGGAAAGCTGGCGAAGTTTCCGTTTATCATGAGCTGTACCCATCCATATCCTGTAGAGAGTATCTCTGGAAATGCTATTGCAACTAAGCCTACAACGAATGCGCCTATGGCCGGCTTGAAGTAGTTGCTTATTCCTAATTTCTTGAACTTATCGCTAACTGCATAAAAAGTTTTAATGTAAAGTATTGCCATAAGTCCTGTTACTATACCTAGTATAACATAGAGAGGCAAGCTGGCTACGATAAATGTCCCTAAATAA
>JAGWHH010000080.1 GCA_028866935.1 Microcaldota archaeon
TCTGGCATCTCTATCTTTACCTTCTTCTTTGAAATCTCGGCTTCTATGAGCTCTGGGGTTATTCCATTGCTTTCGTACAGGGTCCTTAGCTGCTTTGCATCGATCTTCTTTCCACTTGAGATTATTCCATCGATTATCCTGCTTGCGTTCTCTCTTGTCCTTGCAAAACGCCTCTGTTCAATGTCAACTACCTTTGCAAATAGCTCAAGGTTCTCTGAAAGCTCTGGGAAGATGTGCTTTAGCTCCTGGGCCTCTAGCCTTGCTATTTCATTTAGATCAAAATCAAAGTGATACTCTTCAATGAAGCTAAGTGCCCTTCTAAGGATAACCCTGAGGTTATAGCCGCCACCTATGTTTGATGGCAGCGCCCCGTCAGTTATGGCAAATAGGAGTGTCCTGGTATGGTCAAGTATTGCATAAAGCGCCTGGGCAGGCTTGATGCTCTTCTCGTATTCCTCTTTTGTTATGCCGGCCTTCTTGAGCAGTGCAAGTTCCTTGCTCTTTCCTCCGCTCTCTGTTATGTCAAGCGAGCTTGAGAGCAGGCTGAACTTCCTAAACGTCTTGCTGTCAACCTCGAATCCGGTCTTGCCCCTAAGCTTTTGAAGTATATCGTAAAATATCGCCTCGTATGCGGTATCGAACCCCGAGCTGAACCAGATAAGCCTCTCAAAGCCCCACCCCACATCTACAGCCTTTCCGTCTAGCTCCTTTACCTGGTTGTTTATATATTCGAACTGGGTGAAGACGCTGTTTACTAGCTCTGCGCCATTTGCAAAGCTCTCAAGGGATGGCCCAAACTCCGAGAAATCGCCCATTGCCCAGACATCTTCTGCATATATGAGGTTCTCCTTCTTTACGCCAAGTATCTTGGTAAGGTAATTGAAATTCAGTTCTATTGTCCTGTCTTTCCAATATCCGTCCTTAGGATAATCAAATGACTGCTGCCCTGCCATAGTGAATCCAGTAAAGTGCCTTCCGGTTACACCGACATTTTCTATATCGCTGAATCTTAGGCATACCTGTGGAACTATAAGCGGGTTAGAAGGATACTCGAAGCTCATCTTTCCGTTTTCTATGCGCTGGAAGTCCTGAATGCTTGCTATTGTGAAGTACAGGTCGCGCCTCCATCTGCTTACAACAGGATATCTTGCAACTTCTGCATGGCCGTTCTTCTTGAAGAAGTCCGCAAAGCCCCTCCAGAATTCGTCGTATTTGACTGGCTTTGGCTTGTCTTTGAAGAAGGTATATTCAGTATGGCTGCTGTCTCCGCAAAGGTCAGTGTCCGTAATTGACCAGAAATTCTTTTTGCATACCCTGCAAGTGTGCCTTACGAATCCTTCCTCATCGAACAATTTTACTTTGTAGTATTCGTTGGGCTTCTTTGCAAATTCGGCCCTGAGTGAATCTTTGCTAAGTCTGTCTGCTTTTGGGATCATCCTGTCCACCAGGCCGTGCACTCCTTTCCATAGAACCTACATATCTTGCATTTCCATTTCTCGCTTTCTGGGACCGGCGACGCCTCCCTTTCTCCGCTCCAGTACTTCATTGCATAGATTATGTCCTTGTTCATTGCCTTAGGATCGTATGGGACATTCATTTCGGTAATGCTCTGTCTTGTACGCCTGTCCAGATAATGCACGAGAAGATTGTTGTTGAGTTCAGGAAGTGCAACAACTGCGTTGAACATCTTGTTGTATATGCCATTTAAAGTCATAAGATCCTCCTTGACCCCTATTGAGTTAAGGCCTTCGATGAATTTTTCTGACAGCTTGAGTGTGTCTGAATGGTAGGATATAGAGAAGTTCTGGTATTGATACTGCTTATTCTTGATATCGTCCATTAGCCATCGGTAAAGCATTACCTGTACAACGTGGGGGCGTATGTATTCGCTCTCCAACTTCCTGCCAGGGTCTGTTGTCTTGTTTTCAACTATTGTAACCTTTCCGTTTACCATCCTAAGCTCGTCTATCTGTCCTACAACGCTATAGCCATGAAGCGATCCGTAGATTTTGAACTCTCTGGCCAGCTTGTCTTTCAAGAGGGTGCTAAGCGTTGCTAGGTTTTCGTATGCGCTCTTGTAAAGCCGATCCGGCCAAGAGGTTGGCTCTACAGTAAGAGGCACATAAACTTCTTCCTGCATTTTTCCGTGTATTGCGCTGCCCTGCTCCATTGCATATGTCATCTTTGCAGGATGGGTGTAATACAGTTCCATCTGCTTCTCGCACCAGAACTGATTAGCAATGTCTTTAGCCGAAATGCTCTTCTTATTGAGCTTTTGCAGGACTGTTTGCTTAGAGTCCATATTTTTACCTGTAAATCAGACTGCCTACCGATCGTCATCGCGAATGCTCGGCGATCACCTATGTCATCATTTGAAATTTTATCTGTTAATAAGCTTATTAACCCTATTCCTGTAATTGTTAATAGATAGTACTATTGGGAATTGGAGGGAGAAATTGCCACTTGTGGACCGTTATAAATTGTTCATTTTCGATTGGGATGGTACTTTGTCTACATCTACCCCTTTAGTCAGGATAGCGCGTTTTAGCAGAAGAAGATACAACATACAAAACATCGAGCGCAAGAGCAGTTCTTATACAGTTGACACGCTAGTAAAACTGAGGGAGGAGGAAGAGGCCAGCAGATTCTATGACTTCGTGTATACGATTTACTCGAAGTTTTACACCCCGTGGCTCAAAGATGGGGTTCTTGACCTTTTCAAGGCGCTAAGAAAGAAGGGCAAGAAGATAGCGATATTTAGCGACTCGAACAGGTACAGACTCTTCATAGAGGCAAGGAAGCTGGGAATTTTGGACAAGGTGGACTTTGTACTAAGTGCAGACAGCATAAAAAGATACAAGCCAAATCCTACGGGGCTCATGGCCATAGCCGACAAGTTTGGAATGAGAAAGAGGGACTGCCTGTACATTGGAGATATGGTAGTTGATATCTACACTGCCAGGTTTGCAGGAATAGATTCCTGCGCGGTGACTGATGGCATAGATCCGTATGACCTGCTTAAAAGCGTGAATCCCAAGTATATTTCTAAGAACCTCTTGTCCATAAAAAACATGAAGTAGTTATTTTTAACTTGTCTGTCCAAGTTTTGTTGCGTCCCTTACAAGAGCCTGCAACTTCTTGACATCTCCTTTGTTCATCAAGCCAGACTGTGCAATCCTTGAAACAACCTCTTCTGCTGGTCCTGTGCTTCTTACCACTGCACTTACAGCCTTTTGCAACTGCTTTGAGGCTTGGGCTGCTTCTAGGACGCCAGCATGAGCTTGGCTTGAGCCATCAAGCTTGACTCCAACCACCACCTGAGCAATACTGCCAGGCCAGTCGACCCCTTTGAGGAAGAAACGCCTGAGGTAGACGATCGTATCCGAGTCGACCATCAGCGACAAGGGACGCGAACCTGGATAAGCATATACTGTCTCTTCCGGATTTCCTCTTCCAGCCTTAAGATTACCTGTATTATCTATTGTGTGGTATCCATTAGCTTGAAGACCTTCACCAGCCAAATAGAACCATTTCCCTTTGAGTTGCTCCTTTAGCCCTGGATTTTGCATTAAATGAACGAATGCTTCCTGATAAGTTGGTGGCCTCATTCCATGTTTTGAAAGGATCTCAATTGACTGAGCATGATTTGCCTCAGCATCAATTAGGGCTACTGAACCTCCAGTAACCTTTATTTCTCTGACTTGAGTCTGAGTTCTTGCTATTGCAAATGCCATATTATCATCAATTTAGGTGTAATTAACCTGATTTATAAGCTTAGCTATTTTGAACAATATAGTAATAATATCTGTTGCTTTGTGTTAGGGACTTGACAAATTATAAACTTTCCTTTTGATTATACTTTGTGGTTTCTCTTCTCTTTGATGTCGTCGGTTTC
>JAGWHH010000081.1 GCA_028866935.1 Microcaldota archaeon
TATATAAGAATGCATGGCCTGATTTCTTGAATCGTTTCTATTACGCCTACCGGCGAATGAGAATCCTTGGCATGGTGGACCACCTACAACCAAATCAACTTTTCCTTGTAATGCGATAAGCTGCTTGGAATGCTTTCTAATTACATCGTTTATATCGTGTGCTTTCTGGGCCAACCATTCCGGCCAATCAAAATGCTGCTTCTTACCTATTAGATTGTGGCGTAATGTTTCAAATGCCATGGAGTTTTTTTCTATGGCAAACATACCTCGCCATCCAGACTCATAAAGTCCTAGTGACATACCACCGCATCCGGCAAAAATATCAATATAGCGCAATTCTGCAACATCTCCCATGATAATCTTTAAGAACCCATTATATTAAATCTTTCACTCCAGGGACAGATCCCAATAAATACATAATCAGAGAAAATTGTTGCTACGATATCAAAAAGACATCGTTTGTTCAAGCCATTCTAGCCCCCTCTTTCTTGTAAAACTTCTTTGGGTTAACCGGAAAGAAGTTTTTGCGGAAGCGAGCCGACCCGTTGCGGAAGCGAAGGGGGTGTGCATACACCCCCCTGAGCACGGGTCGAGCGAGCTAGGAGAGACGGGGTGGCTGTAGCGTAGCGGAAGCCAATTTTCCAAGCAGGAAAATACTGGCTCTCCTAGCTCGCGAAGCGAAGCTTCCGCATTCTTGGCTGACCTTCTTAGGAAGAAGGTCGAAGCGAAGGCACAAGAGGGGGCGAACGAAGTGAGGGGTGAATTGTGCTGAAGCTTCACGTTGCCAACTGACTTATTTTGAGTTGCTTTTGACCTGGCTCAAGCTGTTTCTTTATGGCAGTTACCATAGCCTTGACGGCCGTGTCATCCGTAGCCTCTGGATGCTCTATGAAGAATACTATAGCCTCAGCGTATCGCCTAAGCTTCTTATATTCGTCTGTTTGCTCTGCCATGTTCAAGCCTGTTTTTGAACCTCAGCTTTCTTGTATTCCAAGAGAACATGTCTAATCAGTGTAGACCGCTTATACCCTTCTGATGCTTTGACATCAAGCCAAGACGCAATATCCTCGCTAACTATTACCACAACTTTCCTGTTTTTCATGATACCTCCCCAAAACGGCGTTATGCTACTTTCAGACCATATCGGTTGTTCCTGTCCTTGCTTATACTCAAGACCTTATTGCCAGCCTTGAGCTGTCTTATCAGTTCAGGCACGATCTTGTTTCCTTTAGCCAAAGAAAAGAACTGATGTCCCACTCCGTTTATTGTGTGTTCTAACTCAAAATCGAATTTTTCAGCCTCCCAGGGCCCGTCGTCCTTGATTCCTGAGGCGTGTCTTTCATAGACTTTGCCCGTAAAACTTAGTCTTATTCTATGCCCTGCTGGTATTGATATGAAACGGCTAGGGCCACGCGCTTCGTCAGCCTGTTTCTCTGCTTCTACCAAAGTTATTTGTTTGCCAACGTATCTATTTTGTTCCATTTTTATTACCTTTTACTTTAGTATATGATTATGTATACAGGTAATATATAAAGGTATAAGAATTAGTGGAAGTTAATAGGTTGAAGTATGCACAGTGGGATTCTTAACAAAAAGTGGGTAGTTCGGCCAGGGCGTCCCATTTACTCTCCGACGACAAAAAGTATTGGGATCAGAAGCCCCGTTAGGGAGTCTAAGCCCGAAAGTGCTTATTTCATGTATTTCTCATAATGCAGATACGCAGCAAGGCTCATCTGATCCTCTATTATGTTGTCTTTCACCATTGACCCAAATTTATCAAGGCTTACTGTGAATGCATTCATTTTGCTCAATTGTTCTCCTTCGTCAAGATGCTTCTCTCCTTTTACTAGCCCTTCAGCCAGATAGAAATAGATGAGGCTTGATATTCTTGCAGGCGCTTGGTATGCTTTGAACATTAACGTGACTTTGGATGGTCTGAATCCCGTTTCCTCTTCCAGTTCCCTTTTTGCAGCATCCTCTGGATTTTCGCCTTTCTCAATAAATCCTGCAGGCAGTTCATAACTATCTTTCTTGATCCCGCGCCTGTACATCTTTTCCAAGAAGACATTACCATCCGATATTGCAAGAATTACTACAAAATCAGGTTGAACTACTCTGACAAATTCCCTTTTATTTCCGTTTATCTCAACTTCCTCAGCTTCTATTTTTACTGGACCCCCCTCAAACAATATTCTTTCCATTAAATTACCCACGTCTTAGCATCTTGAAATATGCCTCTGCCTCCTGAAATTCCTCAGGAGTTCCAACATCAAATAATGCTTGCGTTTGACTTATATAAACCCCTAGCTTGCTAGCATCAACTAAAGGTTGAACTAGTCCAGCAAAGTCTATGCTTACATCCCTATCAGTATAAGCCAATACTTCCCTGTCTAGAATCATTGTTCCAGTAAGAACTGGGTGCCTATCGCTCGGTCTCCTGCGATATCCTTGGTCTCGGATCGTAAATCCGAGTACGTTTTTGCCTTCAGGGTCAAAACTTACTACCCAATGATGATATAGCCTATCAGCATAAGTTGTAACTACTGTACCAGGCATATTACTTGATTCATGAAATTCGAGTGCTTCACGCAATGCCATAGCAACCCTGATTACATCAGTATGCAATAGAAGGACAGTTCCTTTGTCAGATTTATCGAATGCACACTCAACAGCATTAAGGAAACCTGGGCGTTCTTGATGCGAAAAACTTACATTATATGGAAGAGATAGGGATTCAACCCAGCGCAGTATTTGTTCTTCATGATGGTCGACTGCAAAAATTAACCTGCCGACCATTGAAGGGTCTAGAAGGTCTAAAGAATATTGGATAAGTTCCTTTCCATCTACTTTTACCAAGGCTTTTGGTATCTCGTCGTGTGTAATCGGTCTTATCCTCGTTCCTTTTCCACCGCAAATAAGAATGCAATCGTATTTAGGCCTATCTGCAGTTATAGCCCCTTTTAATATACCCATATGCTTTCATCCTTATTTTAGCTGGAATCCTGCATCCACATGTATGACTTCTCCAGTTATACCACTAGAATCCCCAGATGCAAGAAATAGACATGCATGTGCTATCTCTTCTGGCCTTAACATTCTTTTCAAGGCAGAATCCGTTATTACTCTTTCAACATATTCTGGAGAAGTTGGCATTTCGGTGTCCACAAAGCCTGGGGCGATACAATTGACAAGTACATTAGGACCTAGTGCTTTTGCAAGCATGCCTGTAGCATTTACTACAGCTGCCTTAGACATGGCATATGGCATATTTCCTGCGGTTCCAAAATTTCTGATGCCACTTATTGAGGCTATGTTTATAATCCTGCCAGTTTCTCTTGAAATCATAATCTTGGCAGCTTCTTGCGCACATAGAACTACACCAACAACGTTTACACTGAAAACTGCATTTATGTCATCAGCTGTCAACTCTAGGAATGGTTTGGGTGGGCATATTCCAGCATTGTTAACGAGTATGTCTACAGTTCCAAAAGTGTCCATTGTCTTAGTAAACAGCATTTTGATGTCATTAGGATTTGAAACATCTGCTCTTACTGATATTGCCAAGCCACCGTTTCCCCTTATGATATCAACGACCTCCGTAGCACTCTGTTCGTTATTTCTATAATTTACCACAACTTTTGCTCCTTCATCAGCAAACATTAGAGCGGTGGCTCTGCCTATCCCTCTAGATGAGCCAGTTATTACAGCTACTTTATTTCTCAATCTCATGTAATAGCCTTAATTTCTT
>JAGWHH010000082.1 GCA_028866935.1 Microcaldota archaeon
AGTGCGAAATCCCTTTTTGATTTTCTATAAAGCAACCTGCCTGCAATCGCATTCTTTTTGTCAGTTTTAATGCTGGATACTTGGAATTTTATTGCATTAAGCTTTTTTGAGTCGACTTTTGATAGTATGTCTTGGAGCGTAAACCATACCAGGTCTTCTTGAGTCTGCGCCTTTTCCTTTACTGCAACATATGCATCTTTGCCATTTTCCTTTTGGATTTTTTTGAGGTCTAGCATGACGTTAAGTAGGGCAAGAGCCGCATTCTCCATTGCTTGCCTGAACGTCTTTCCATATGCAACAAACTCGACATCAGCAGTGTGTGAAAGATACATGAACCTTCTCATGTTTCCCTCTGTTCTGAACATACTTATATATGTTATGCACCCAATATTTTTGTCCTATGAAGAGAAGAGTAACTACTGAATAATGATGAAGTCCATATCGACTGAGGACTTTTGGTGCATTGGTGAACAAAAATAGGGTTTTGCTGGTAGTTTTTGCCGTATTGCTGGCAATAGCATTGATAAACCCGATCAAAATAACACAGCTTTCTATAAGCGACACTGACCCTTCCACTTATGTTATAGTGCCAATGCTAATGCTACCTTTACTGGCATTGTTTATGCTAAAAGAGAATATTGTGTCTAAAGTCGATACCCGCAGTTTAGTTTTTGCATTAGTCTTGTTTGCAATATTTGCAGTTCTCACCATTTACTTACGGCTTGATTACTACTACCTGTTTTTCAGCTACAGAATCAACATGCTGATGCTTCCGATATTAATACTCGCATTGGGAATCAGCTTATTTGGGATAGAAAACGCTAACAGATTTTCGTTTGTAGCACTTTATGCGCTATTTGCTTCGCCCCTCTTGCTAATGCCCCTGCTTTCAGCAAACTTAAACCAGTCATTTGCCAACGCCAATACGCTTATAGTTTACAACCTGCTAAAGGCAATCTTACCTAGCCTGGTGTATTCGACACCGATTAGCCTAATAATGAATGGCAATATGATCAGCATAGGGCAGGCATGTGTCGGCGTGGGGGCGCTGATAGGAATAGTGATGTTTATGCTGCCCCTTATCTACCTTTATGATGGCAGGGCAATAGATAAAGCAATCTGGATATTTTCAGGTTTTGTTCTGCTTCTTGCACTTAACCTTCTGCGAATGACAGGAATAAGCCTGCTGTGGTTCATATACGGTGCCAGCACTGCACTTTTGAGCTTGCACGCGGTGGTCGGCCAGATAATATTCTATGGTACGTTTGTCCTAATGGTACTACTTGCTGGAAGATTCGGATTGATTTTCCCTGAAATAAATGCCAAGCATGTTCAGATGCGCTGGCCTGTAGCTGGGATAGTGGTTGCTTTATTCGTAGCGGCTGCTGCTTTTGGAGGCATGAATGCGTCTTATCCAACTGGAACGACTTTGTCGCCGTTGCTTATAGAGAGCTCGGCCAACGTAACTTTCACGTATATGTCTTTGGCAACGTTGTTTGCGAATAACACACTGGCGGGCAACTATACCACCCAGGCAGTTATAAGTAATGATAACAAGAGCGCCGCGGTCTACATATACAATGTGAGCAACTATACGTCACAGCCGATCACCGTACTGTTCGGAGCCCAGAATGACACTTTGCAGGACGAGATAGCTAATGGAAGCTCTGCATACGTGATAGGCGAAGCTCCTGGACTGAGCAGGGCGTATATAGTTGGCGCATCCAGCCAGCCTTCCTTTATCTTTTATAGGCGCATACCGTACAGCATGAATGGATATTATGAAAGTGTAGCTATGTACGTAGTCGTTCCGTATTATCCGTATTGGCAAGATCCATCGTGTCAGCCATTAAATAAGAAACTTTACAATGACGTTGCCAATTTAGTCCTCTTCAACCTGCCCAATGAGACTTATACAGATAAAGCATACAGTGCATACTGCTTTGTCTCAAAAGTGGTAAAGCCATGATCTTTGAATATTCTGCCGGAGCGTTCATTTATAGGATTGAGAATGGCGCTAGACTCTTCCTTCTTCTTAAAAAAGAGAACGGCGAATACGATGTGCCTAAAGGACATATAGAAAAAGGCGAATCTGCTCAGGTTGCGGCAAAGCGCGAGATTGAAGAGGAGAGCGGAATAGTTGCCGGCTTCTTGCCTTACTTTAATATAACTACAAAATACATTTTCAGGAGCCGCAGTGGGATTGTTGGGAAGAGCGTTAAATTCTTCATAGCTGAGGTCAGGAGCCCAAAGGTAAAGATATCGTATGAGCATGCAGGATATGAATGGGTTACATATGAAAAGGCAATGAAGAAGTTTAAGTACGAGGATATCAGGCAGATGCTGGTCAAAGTTAATGATTACATAGACAGGTACGTAAGAATCTCAGAGATAAACTTAAGGTATGCAAAACTTTCTGAAAGGAAGGGATGGCGTCTAAGCCGCACGTTTGTGCCTGGAGAAGGACGACTTGATGCCCGGCTGATGCTAGTGGGGCAGGCTCCTGGTGCAGATGAAGATGAGCTAAAGCGTCCATTTATCGGGAGAAGCGGTAAGCTGCTCGACGGCATACTAAAAAAGGCAAAAATAAGAAGAGATCTTGTTTATATAACCAGCATTGTGCAGTTCTTCCCGCCTAAAAATAGACTTCCTGACAGATCCGAGGTGGATCTGTGCCTTCCTTTTCTAAAGGAGCAGATAAATGTCATTAGGCCTAAATACATCATACTGTTGGGCAATCTTTCTTCTTCGGTACTGGCAGGGGTTACTGGTTCTGAGACACATCACGGCACTGTGCTTCAAAAGGATGGCATTACATGTATGGTTACAATACACCCTTCTGCAGTAGTAAGATTTGGCACTAAATATGGCCTGATGCTCAATGACCTCATAAAGTTCAAGCAGATTATGGAAAAAGAGCAGTGACAGGCATGCAGCGCATATTATTTATATCTTCCAAATTACTTAATAGCGCGGGCCCGTAGCTCAGTTTGGTTAGAGCGCTTCTCTGATAAGGAAGAGGTCATGAGTTCAAATCTCATCGGGCCCATTTGATTTGGTACACACGTGCATGCTACTATGATTGCGGTATTTGGGTATCTAGTTTTCTTGGGGGCTTTGGGAAGCTTGGCCGGAGCCCTTGCATATATACGATCAATGATGAAAGGTGATGCAAAGCCCAATAGGGTTACATGGCTGATGTGGGCAGTGGCTCCTCTTATTGCAACTGCTGCAGAGCTTGCCAGCAATGTCGGACTTGCAGTAATTCCGGTCTTTATTAGCGGATTTTCCCCGCTTTTGATATTTTTGGCTTCTTTTAGGGTTAAGGGAGCTTACTGGAAGCTTACCAGATTTGATTACGCATGCGGCATTATGTCAGCATTGGCAATCGTTTTGTGGGCGGTAACAGATGTGCCCGATGTTGCAATACTTTTCTCCATCGCAAGCGAT
Source organism: Microcaldota archaeon (assembly GCA_028866935.1). GTDB lineage: Archaea > Micrarchaeota > Micrarchaeia > Micrarchaeales > CABMGC01 > JAJZNA01. Next base: position 3,451 of record JAGWHH010000082.1, read on the forward strand.
GGATTGGCAGCTGTACCGACAATAAAGAAGTCTTGGACCCACCCGCAAACCGAATCAGTATGGGTTTACGTTTTTGGCATGTTTAGCTCGTTAAGCGCATTTGGAGTAATAAGTTCATGGACGTTTTCGGCTTATGCATTTCCGGTTTATATGGCAATATTGAACTTATTTATCATTTTCGAAATAAATTATCGTAATAAATATGCGTTGTCCAATAAATAACCGGAAATGGTGGGTTTTGTCTCTAATTGACCGTCCCTGACCTTTACGTCGCTGCAAA
>JAGWHH010000083.1 GCA_028866935.1 Microcaldota archaeon
CCTTGCTACCAGCTCACGCTGGCAGGAAATCCGAGCGCTGGCGGAAGCCCGTATGCGAATATAGCATCTTCAGGCGGATGCACTCCAGGCTACTATGCGTCTGGTAGTCAGATAACCATATCCTCCGGCACCAATGCAGGCTGGGCGTTTGAGGAATGGTCAGGGACGTCATCATCAAGTTCGGATCCGTGGACATTCAACATATACAGTACAACTTCAGAAACAGCAACTTACTACCCTGGTCTCACAATAACATACTCTAAGGCAGGTATGGATCCTGGTATAACTCTAAGTCTGCCAGGCAGTCCTTCAGGCACACCTCCTGGCACCCCTACTGATCAAGGTACAAACTACTTCCCATCCGGAACCCAGATAACCCTTGCTGCAAATCCTGCTCCATGGTTCACAACCGATTACTGGACTATTAACGGGGCAGGTTCATACCCCGACGGCACTGTAATTACTCTTACTTCGCCTACAACAGCAACCGCATTTTACAATGTTTGCTTTGAGGTATTCCCAGGTACCCAGAGCAATCTTAACTGCCCATGGGCACAAAATTGCCCTGCAACTGGTGCAAACAACTTCCCAGACTCTGCCATAGCCCTAATAGAGATAACCAGTGCACCAGGTTCAAATGGCCAAAACGGTCAGGCTTACGGCCCAGGCCAGCAAACTCCATACTACCTTACCGAGCCTTCAGGAAGTTCATGCGTACCCACCGCAGCAGCCTGCGTCCCTCCTGGAACCACAGTTACGATCCAGGGCACATCATGCACCGACCAAGGGTACACTCAATGCAGCTGCGTTCCAGGCTCGGGCTCATGCTATCCTACCTGGTCAATGACTGCATGGGATGCGCAACTAATCTATGGGGTGGGGAATGAGGTACAACAATCTTGCGGCGCAGTAGGAGGCGGCACACCTGCCCCATGTTCAAATCCATTGAGCATGCAAATAACAGCTCCGGTATTAGAGGTGCCACATTGGCTATCTTCATCAAGCAACAACTGGTGCTATGCAAATGGCGCATCTGGAGGTACCCCCTTCCCATAACTTTACATATTTTATGGCCTTAGCTAAATACGTCAAAAGACATTATTACCTCACGCTTTCCATCTAGTAGGTATTTTAAAGCTTTTGTTTAAAACCAGAATCGTGGCAAACGTATATAATAACTATGGTTTATAAGAGTATTAGTTTGGGATGGCAATGTTAAGTACTAACACTAGAAGAATCAATGCTACGGAGCAGCGGCATCATATCTTAAGGGACGCAAGCACCGCTGGCGCTGGGAATACTTTCTTCACAGACAGGTTCAAAACTCTTAAAAATAGTTTGAGGAAAACCGGTCTTGCAATCGCGCTTAGTGTGACTACCTCTTCTGCAGTTGTAGGTTTATTTCCTACACCTGCAACAGCCTCGGACTCATGCTCTCCTGCAAGCGCAGCAGCCTACACCCAATACCTCCACGGTCCATTAACCGGTACAAATACTATACTTACAAGCAATATAGACTCAAATGTAATGCAGTCAAGCGCGCAAGGCTCGCCAAATATAAATATGTCTCTTTATCAGACTAAAGGCAATCAATCTATACTGTTGCAAAGCGTTGCCACAATAGACTTTCCTTCTTTAAATATGGAGATCCCATCCTCTACATATCTTTTACAATTCAGCCCTGAAGGCAGCAACAAAGTTTCTTATCAGACAACGATTAACGATCCGCCGCCAGTTAACGGCATTTCTGCTACATTCACATATGCTCAATTAGGCATGACTTCCGGGCAAACAGAAACCCTAACAATTACTGCATCTAACCTTCTTGTGCAAGCATGTACGATAGGGCCTATTAGTTCATCTTCAGGTCAGCTTGTAACATACACATTAGCCAATCCCCCTACAAGTATAAGTAGCTCTATAACTTTTCAATATCTGGGCCCTCCAACATCCACGAGTGCCAATGCAAATAGTGGCAACATCAAGGCAAATAATAACAACCCCTCAGAATCATCGGCCCCAGGCCATATGCACAATCGCAAAGTTAACTACTCTCCAAAGATAACTCTATCAAAGAAGCATCCCCGATTAAGGCGCAAGGACCGCATCCGAGTCACTGTACCTGGGGTAAAGGGCGCAAAGGAGCATCTTGAATTGTTTATCAATGGCAAGGTAGTTGCAAAGGGCATTAACCACATCAACTATGCCTGGAAGCCCATGAAATTAGGGCGATACAAGATAAAGGCAATAAACGACACTCCAGGCATCAAGTTCGCCAGCAGCATAGCGAGGGTCAGCGATCTTCACAGGCGTCATAATTAAATAAGTGCAACTAATAAGTTCAGCTTCAAGCGTTACGCCCCTCTTTTGGCAGAGAATACAAGTTCCCTCCCATACTGTAACGGGCCTACAGCATCTTCGATCAACTGGAAATGCCTCTCAGAAACTGATCGCGCCCCTTTCTCAATGTAAGACAGTAATGACCAGCTTGCACCTATTATCCTTGCAAGCTCGCCCTGAGATATTCCATTCAGCTCCCTAGCATTTCTGATCATGCTCCCTAATATAGGATCTGGACCTATAGACACTGTCCTTAGATTTGACAGTTCCAATCCCTCATCATTGCTAAGATCAAGCGCGCCTGCGATTCTCATCAGCCTTTCGTAAGGTATGTTTTTAAGTTTTACCTCGATATTTGTTACGCTGCCGCTCTTAAGCCCAGCTAATCTGTCCAGCTTAGATGGAGTAAGCATGGCCCTCTCCCTGAACTCCCTGACCTTGCGACCAAGTTCAGAGCCAGGTGGGACCTGCACGATGCAAAATCTTGAAAGTTCTGCAGCATCCTTATCATCAAGTCCAAGTCCCTCTGCAATCCTGTCCACTTCCCATTCATATATCCCCTGCCGCCCTAGCTCCAGCCACGATACATATTTTATGCCCACGCCCATATTCACAGCAAGCTGCCTCTGAGTAATCCCGACCAGCTCCCTGCGTTCCCTGAGCCATTTTCCCATTACTTCTCTAGGCACGCCTGTTGCGTGACCAAAGCTCACCAGCAACTCTCTTTCTTCAGCCTCAAGCTTCAGTTCGTCTGCAATTCTTTCAAGTTTCTCAACAGTACAGCCCCGTGAACCCTGCTCAATTGCGTCTATATGCCTTTTATCTAGCGCAGCAGCCCCTGCAAGCTCCGAAACAGAGACCCCCTTCCTGGCTCTTAGCTCAGTGAGCAATTTGCCAAGCTCGGTCCGCTTGTATAAAAAATTTTCTCGGAGTTCTGAAAGCTTTTTTTTCTCAAACTCGCCTGCGCCAAGTGCATTTGAGATCCTTAGCATTAGACCATCGCTGCATCGAACCACGCCCCTTTCAAGCGCAGAGATGTACGACTGGTGTGTACCTGCTGCTTGGGCAACATGCATCTGCGTCATTCCAGCCCTGTTCCTCAACTGCCTCAATCCTTCCCCTAAGGTATCGGCTTTCAGCGCAGATGCGGGTCTTGCCAATTCTTTCAAGTCTTCGACGGGCTTTATCTGCGCCAGCGCCGCTTCCCTAAACATTAATTCACACGTTAAGGTGCCAAAGCAAGCTTTAATTACTATTCTACAAACATTAATCCTGTTCTCTTTTCTGAAAACGAGTACGCTCTGACATCCTCCCACGAATAAATTCGTGGGGTTCCTTTTGGTTCGGTGTCTCTGGCGTTCATAGAGTTGCACCTTGG
>JAGWHH010000084.1 GCA_028866935.1 Microcaldota archaeon
TACTATGTAAATGTCAACTCCCTAATGATTTAAGGCAGGCAGGCATTGCTTTAAATTGCTTTGGAATCAAATTAAATATGTTCTTTCATGAAAGTTTCCAAGCCTTCCGATAACAAGATTAACAAATCCTCACGGCAGACTACGAAACTACAAAGCGCAATGGAATATCTGACAACCTACGGATGGGCTTTATTGATAATAGCCGTAGTGCTTGTTGCACTGCTTCTATCTGGCGTTCTCAATACAAGTACACAGTCTATCACTTCATGCGTAGCGGCCTATGGATATCAATGCAGCAACATAAGCTATAGCCACGCAACGGGCAATGTAACACTTACTGTAGAGCAGGTAGGTGGGGCCGGCTGGACTTCTGCAAATGTTTATTTCGTGCCCCAAGGTACTCCGGAAGCTGACGGCGTTCCAATAATCATAACCATACCTGCCCCGGCAACTGCCAATGTGATAAAATCAGGACTGCCGCGATTTGTTCCTAGAACAGTAACTCTTGGTGTATCTGGACCAGTTAAGCTTGGCGTAGTGCAGTTCGGCAACCTATGGGTGGACTACACCACAAACAGCTCAAATACCCACTATTACTTCCAGTTTGCCACAATAACCCTAAAAGCAGTATAAATCACACAAGCCCCCATACTGAAGGGATTTTTAGCAAGGTTTAAATACTTAACTAAATTATTATTTAGTGACACCAGGGGTCAAAATATGAAAAATATGAAATTGCAAAGCGCAATGGAATACCTGATGACATATGGTTGGGCAATCCTTATCATAGCAGTCGTCATGGTCGCATTGTTCGCATTGGGCGTGTTTAACGGACAGAGTAGCACAGCGTGTGTAGCATCATCAGGGTATCTTTGCCAAGCTCCTATTTACAGTCACACTACAGGAAATGTAGTAGTTACAGTAGGTCAAACAACAGGAACCAACTGGGCAACAGCAAACGTTTACTTCATCGCACAGGGAACACCATCACCAGGAGGAGTACCTAATCCGATGACATCACTCACAGCAGCAACATGCGCTCAGGGCGGACAACCAGGAGCAAACTCAATTGGTTGCGTAATTGGAGCAGCAAGCCCAGGACTTGTAAATGGCCAAACAGCAACAGTATCAATACCAGTATCTGGAGGAAGCGCTGCAACAACACCTACAACAGCAGGACAGTCAGCTGCAGGTGCACTATGGGTAGCATACACAACTTCAACAGCACCAGGAACAGCATACTACGTACAGATAGCAACAGTAACCCTGAAGGCAGTATAATTTATACTGCTTTCTTTTCTTTTTCTTTTCCTTTTTATTTTATAGCCGCTTAGCTTGAGCTAGTTATTTAGAAATAGTCCTGTTTGCTCCGTGCAGCAGCTCCTCTTTCATCCTGAGAACTTCATTAAGCTCATTTGCACTCAGGAGTGGCTTCCTAGTCCTGTCTATGTCATCTATCGATATTCGCGGGCATGCAGTATTTACAAATGCATCGAATTCAAGCATGTTGTTAAGTGACTCAAAGTCAAAGGTGTTTGCAACAAGGATCCCTGCCTTAAGGCCCATGCGCTCTATCTTCTGCTTAAGTATCCTTGCCATGGCCATATTGTGCTGTCCATTCTTTGTGGTTACCATTATGCCAAAGTTCTTGGCATCAATACAAGCAAGCATCTTGCCTCTTGACCTCTTCCTGTAGATCTCCCTGTACTTGTCTATGAACTCAACGCTTCCCTGGAAAGGCTCAACTACAAGGAAGGGCTTGTCTGTTGCAAGAAGGGCTCCAAGCGGATGGAACATCCCTCCTCCAAAGTATACAAAAGCATCAACCTGGCTGTTTATTGATGCAGCGCTTCCTATGTCGCATCCAAGGATCTGGCCTGCCTTCTTGGCAAATCCATAGGGCCTGCCTACGAATACCTTCTTGCCATTCTCCTCATAGAACTTCTTTACCGTATCTAGCTGATGCATGTGCTGTATTGTGGTAACAAGGCCTATCTTTTCGAAATTCGCAATCTTTTCAAGCGATTTCGGAAGTAATGAGAGATCAGCATCTATATTGTAAGGTATGTATTCAACATTGAAGTCTACATGATGGAATTCAGCATGCCCAAAATGGACAAGCTTGTCAGCCTTTATGTTCCTGGCTTCGTCCAGGGCAAGATCACAGGCGCCGAATGTGGGGGATGCAGATATGACTACCTCATTGCCTTGGGCTTCAAGCTCCTTGGCGTGCCTAAGGGCTTCCTGCTTCAATCCTTCTGGGAACTGCAAAAGTATGCGCATATATTTACCTTCAAGGATACGTCAAGATAATGATGCCGACCAGGTATTTATTGTTTTGCATACTATATTTTTCTGATTTCATATGGAGCAGGTAGTGCTGGTTGACCATAACGATAACGAGATAGGCCTTGAGGAAAAGCTCAAGGCCCACCAGAACGGAGGCAAGCTCCACAGGGCAATATCAATCTTCATATTCAACAACAAGGGAGAGACCATGCTGCAGCAGCGCGCTGCTGCCAAGTACCATGGCGGAGGATTATGGTCAAATACTGTTTGCAGCCATCCAAGGAAAGGAGAGGATACTCTTCAGGCAGCTCATAGGCGCCTTAAGGAGGAGATGGGTTTTGACTGCGAGATGAAGGAGACGTTCGCTTTTGAATACGAAGCTGACATGGGAAATGGCCTTACTGAGCATGAGTATGACCATGTGCTTTTTGGCAGGTATGAAAAAGAGCCAAAGCCAAATCCCGAAGAAGTACAAGCCTGGAAGTGGGTCAGCCTGCAGGAGCTTAAGCAATTGCTTGCTAAAAATCCCAAAATGTTCACCCCTTGGGTTAGAATAGCAGTAGGCAACGTAATCGAGAAGTACAAAGAATACAGCAAATAAGTTAAGGAGTTACGTTAAGGATAATCCCACCAGTCGCATTCTTTCCAGAGCTATCCGTTGCCCGCAGCTCAAGAATATGGCGTCCTGTTGCTGTAGAGTTGCTCGCTGAAAACGTGTAATTCAACGACGTTGCATTTGCTATCGCTATCAAGCTGCCCTGCGCGTATTCATACCATTGGTAAGTATATGGCGGCATGCCTCCCATCACAATTCCGTGCATCGTAGATACCTGTCCTTGCGGCACGATGTTTGTAGGGGGCGATACCAGCACTACAATCGAATTGTTCACTGTAGTTGTAGGCAACGTGGTTGTAGATATGGAAGTGGAAGCTATATGGCTTGGCTCACGATTAACTCCAGAGAGAAGAAAATAGATAGCTAAAAGTATTATAACTACGATAACAGCTGCGCCGGCAAATTTCGCTTTGTCCTCCATATTTTAATAATCCTGGCAACACTTTAATACCTTTGTCAAAACCAGCTGATTTTATAGATTCTTGATCTAAGTGTATTGATGGAGATTAATCTTTCGGAAAATGTAAACATTGACGCACAGACAATAATGACAGGAAGAGGGTGCGCAATAGGGCAAAGCGGATCAGGCAAATCATTCCTTGCAGGCGTTATTGCAGAAGAACTGTGCAAAGCAGGCCTGCCATTTTGCATAATCGATACCGAAGGAGAATACTCCTCGCTCAAATCCATGTCAAAGAATGTCATTGTGGTAGGGGGCGAAAATGGGGATGTAAGCACAGATATAGAC
>JAGWHH010000085.1 GCA_028866935.1 Microcaldota archaeon
GAATCGCTCATGATCTTCATTGCATAGTTGTCAAGAAGATCTGACCTGAATGCCAATGAGCCACCCCACCCGAACCGCGTAAGCTTTGATTCCATCATACCTTCTCCGACAAAACCCCATACTGACTTGACCTTTGACCAGAATCCGCCAACAGGTATGAATTTTGGATATGATGTCGAGATTCCAACACTTCTATCAGAGAGCGGCTCAACAAGGTTTCTTAGCCAGTATCTTTTCGCATTTACATCTGAATCCGCTATGACATAAACGTCAAAACCCTTATTGAGTTTTAGTGCGGTTAGAATTGCTCTTACCTTCCCACTTGCCCTTTCAGATTTAAAGTCAGAAATCAGCAGGTTTATTTTTGAGCGTTTAATGTAGGGTATTGCTGGATCTTTTTTGCTGTCTACAACAGCAATAACTTTGTAGTTTTTATAATCCTGATTCATTAGAGACTTAAGATTCTGCTCAATCCCAAGGTCCTTTCCCTTGCATGGAACTATTATTAGTGTTCTGGGCCTAAATCTGCTGCTAGACTTGATTGGTTCCTCCCGCTTTGTAAGTAACGCCCTTGAGTCAATCAGGGCCATGAAAAGGAATACCACTGTTATGAATAATGAATAGGCATAAATCGGAAATGCCAACTAATCGCCCTTATCTATATGGTAGAGAGTGGTGTTTTTATACACTGCTCCCTTAATTTATTTATGTATAATTTGTACTTGACAATAATTATACCTTCAGTCATAGCGTTTTTTACCTCATTTTTCGGCACTGAATTTCTAATTTCATACCTTTATGGGGCAGGCATAATTGCAGAGGACAGAAACAAGAAAAAGCCAATCAGGATAGCAAGTAGCGGAGGTCTTGCTGTTGCATTTGCAGTGATAGTGGGCATACTTGCATATACCTTTGGCGGCAGTTTCATTTATGCGCCGATTCTGAACGTTGCGCAGCTCCTTTCTGTGGCGCTTTCAATAATGCTAATTGCCCTGGTAGGCTTCCTTGATGACATTAATGTCGTTAGAAAGAAAGTCGAGACAACAGACATGAAGGACATAAGGAAAGGGCTAAAGCAGTGGCAGAAACCCCTTCTCACACTCATAGGTGCACTCCCGCTTATGGCAATAAACGCGGGGCTAAGTTACATACAGTTGCCTTTTGTAGGCCAAGTAGCGCTGGGTTATCTGTATCCATTAGTAATTATCCCGCTTGCAGTTATCTTCGTATCAAATGCGGTCAACCTGCTAGGTGGTTTTGATGGATTGCAGCCTGGCACAACGCTTGTTGCAACCCTTGGAATGCTCATCTATACGTTTATTTCAGGAAGCCAGGTAGGGTTCCTGCTCTCTGCACTTCTTTTTATGTCAATACTTGCCTTCCTGCCTTTCAATATCAATGGGGCTAAAATAATTCCCGGGGACAGTTTTACTTATGCAACAGGCGGTACTCTAGTCGCAATAATGATCATGGGAAATGCTGAGCTCTTTGGCGCAGTTATTTTCATACCGTGGATAATAGAATTCATACTTCACCTTAGGAGGAAGTTCAAGGTCACGGACCTTGGCATAAGGCAAAGCGACGGTACCTTCAAGGCACCTTATGGAAAAAAGATATACAGCTTGACACACATCGTAATGAATATCAAGCGTGCAACTGAGAGCGATGTTGCTACTTATTTGACGATATTCGAAGCCGTATTTGTAGTGCTTGGGCTTGCGCTAAAATTCACTGGGCTGCTCTGAGGAGTTGTTAGCTTCCTTGTAAGCAGTATGTCTGATGTCCTTATCAATTTGCGCCTGCCTGCGTGCTCTGCATACGTCATCGCCTTCTTTGTTATAGTATTAGCGAGTCGCTCTATCTCCATTTCGAGATCCCTTACTGCGTCTTCAGTTACTTTTTCCGCGCCGGCCTCTCGAATAAACTGCTCTATCTCGTATAGACTAAATTTTTTCCCCATATATCCACCCTTACTGAGAAGACAGAATAAATGGGATGGGATGCTTTAAAAAGCCACCAAGAATAAGTGAATAGTGGTAGTAAACATTTTTCGGTTTTTACGAGCGATACCTTAGCAGCGCCCCAATTCCTGTAAATCCCATCAGGAATTCCTTCCCATACGAGCTTTCGCTGGACACAAAAACAGTGTCTGCGCCGCTCTTGTCTGCAAGGTCTATGAGCTCCTCTATCCCGTCTTTTAGCTCTATAACTTCAAGTGTGCCACCATCATCATGCTTAAGCTCCCTATGCTCGTTAAGCTCTATTTTATCAATTATGTTTCCACACGAATTGCACTTGTACTTAACCAATTCAAGCTGAATGTCCTCGTTAAGTATAAGGGTAGAGACTTGATTCACCTTCAGGGCATGCTTTGTGTTCTCATACCCATAAGTTGCAAGATCCTTCCTGACTATTTCCTGCATGAACCTCTCTATGATCTTCCTTTCCTGGAACGCCTGCTGCTCCTTGAGAAGATCCACTGACTTTTCTACAAGCTCGTGCAGCCCAAATTCATCAGTATAGCCAGTATCTACTACTCCAAGTATCTTTATCTGGTAGTTTAGAGAGTTCTGCTTTACGAAGCCTTCCTTTGTTGGTCCCGGACCTCCAACTATAAGACCTTTGATTTTGAACTGGTTTGACTGGAATGTTGCATTTAGGATTTCAGAGACCCTGTTGTAATACTGCCCTATGCTCTCTTCTATGACCCTCTCGTATCTTGCTGCAGACTGTCCACCCTTCCTGACCTTTGCGTGGACCATTGAGTTGAGCTTCTTTATAACCTGTATGTGCGATCCCCTAAGGGTGGCTACTGTTGCCTCCCTTCCATCCATCACAACCAGCGCATAAGTGTCCTTTGCTCCAACTATGTCCTCTATGGGATCAAGAAGAAATGACGAATCGCACCTGTAGATGTTGACTTTTATAGGGAGTGGAGGTTCCATTGAGAATAGCTCTATGTTCGTCTTGCCTGGGTTGTCTGAGATATTACCGCAGAATATTGCAAGCCCGTTCTTTGGAGTTTCCTTGAATAGCCTGAGGTACTGCATTATCTTTTCGAGCGCGCTCTGCACGTGATCCCTTACCGGCTTGGACTTTATGTTGCCTGACTGGCTGTGCTCAGACCTTAGTTTTGATGTCTCCTCTGCAAGGTTGAAACCTGCCGGAACGTAAACACTTATAAGCTCCGTGCCGTAACCGCGGACTGACTTGAGCCGCTTTATCTCTCTAAGTATATTGTACTCGTTCTTCATTATTGCAACTCAATTTTTATTTGCGCGCAACAGCTTATATGTTAGTCTGTCGAGGACTGAGTATATGGAGTTATGGGATTCGATGCCTTCATTCTCGACCCTAAATGACGTTATGCCCATGGACTTTGCCACAGCGATGTTCCTTGCATTGTCATCTAGAAAGATGATTTCATCGTGCTTTAGGTTCAGCTTT
>JAGWHH010000086.1 GCA_028866935.1 Microcaldota archaeon
TGCAAACCATTCGCATTCATCCCACGATTGGAAATCGTGGGCTTTCTGCTATGCATTTTTGTAAAGATGAGGTATTTCTATACATAGCCGTACCTGTTTGCTTTCCTAAAAGTAATCAGTGCCAATCCCCACCCAATTGCCATCACAATTCCTCCGACACTTACAAGTATTATGTTTATTGGGTAGATGGGATGAAACTGCCACAAGAGCGACCCTCCAGCGAGAATTAATGATCCAAATGTCACAAACGTGCCTGCTGTATTGAACATCCTGAAGCTTGTTATCTTTGTTAATCGCCTCAGCGAGAGCGCGTATAGTGGCATCGTTATGAAACTGAACAGGTAGATAAGCGCACTCGTATTTCCGTAGGTTAGGCTTCCGACTATTTCAGTGTATAGCGCGTATCCGAAAAAGCTGACGCCGTTATCTATCATTGTTGGTGCTTGCAATACGCCCCAGATAATACCGAAAAGTATGATCATTACCTGGGCCATGGAACCTATGGAATAATAGATGAAGAGTGGTTTGTCAAAATAGATCTCGCGCAGGGACTCGTATGTTGATGAGAGGAATAAAAGAGCTCCCAGAAGCAGGGCCATGCTTATGAATGCGAACATGTTTTCCTCAAGCCATGAAGATGAACCTAAAAAGAAGAGCGCTATTGTTATGCTTGAAAGTATAAGAAGTGCAGATGCAGTAAGGCTGGATATATAAAGGGGTTCATTTTCTGCTTCTTCACGTGTATCTGTCAATTTGCTGGTCTTTCTTACCTGTATATTTTTACCCTTAGTCCCAGCCATACCTCTCCTAATTTTTATTTAAATGGAAAGTTTTAAAGAGTATGTATTTAAAAAGAGCCTGAAAAACGCATTACCACTATGGTATATAATTCAAATTTATAAAGACATCAGGTTGGAGCGTATATGCGAATACGGAATGCAAATAGTATAAGCTTATAAATCAAGGAATACATAATAAGATATGGACATTTTAAATGCTTTTAGCCGTGGCTTTAGGCTTACTTTGTATACGCTAAATGGCCATAGAGAGGCTGACTTTTTCTACCATAAAGTATATATATCAACTATGTCATTATATCCTATGTCCACTCTAATTTTCACAGAACCTGCTGTAGAGCCAGTAATGTCTTTAACAGCAGTTCCAGCCAGACATAGTGGAACCTTTCACGATTACCCGCTCGGTGATATCCCATGGCCCAAAGAATAAACGCGACTAGATTGGAAAGAGAGGAGTACCCCATCCATTCCAATGGAAACGGGAATTCAAATGGAAATGGCCATGCTAATGGGCATCTTAAGGAGCAGATAGCAGAGATGTTGACAAGAGTAAGAAGGGATAGCACTTTTGACAGAATCATTAATGTCTTGACTGAGGAATTTGAAAAGGTGCCAGACCAGAATACGATGCTATTGCTTGTGGGCAGCATTGCTCAGGGTCACTTTAGGAAGCATGTAAGTGATATAGACTTAGTAGCAACATTCGCTGGAAAGAAGCACAACATGCCTTATGTTGACCTTGATGACATTAAGAAATTGACTTCTGCAGTAAAAAGCACAATAAAGAGGCTTGACGAGGAAGGCATATACGTAGTGGCCGTACCTCCGTATGAGGATGGGCTGGACATGCTTGACGCTGCAAGGGGGAAGATAGCAGCAAAGAAGGGATTGGACTTTGATGGAGTTCATCCAATAGCACTGCAGCTTAGGCTATATCCTAGCATCGGAGAGGGAGTGCTTACGGAGTCTCTTCCAGACCTTTTGAGGAACATGTTTCTAGAATGCAGCCCGTTGGTTGGAAAGGAGCACTTGGGGCCTAGCCTGCAGTACGTATCAAGCTATACATCACATGGGGCAAACAACAGCATAAGCATGAACAGGATACTTGCCATACGCGGAATGATAGCAAACAAGTTCGCAGCAGATACTTCAAATATGCATCTAAGAAGCGAGACCCAGTTCAAGAAGGCACTGGGCAGGTCTAAGGACATAATAGTAGAAACCGTAGAGGAATACATGAAGTCGCAGGGCAAAGAGGTAGTGGGATGGTCATTGGGAAAGGCCTTGGAGAGGCGTGACCTGTTTGACCAGAATACAAGGGATCTTTTAGAAGTAATCCAGCATCAGAGAGAGCTTATAAGCAACGGAAAAAGCCCAACCATAACTGGAGAGGAGCTGTACGAAAAGACTGCGCAGATCTTCAACTACGTAGTATCGCAGATGTTCAAGAGTGGTTCCTTAAGCACAGACAGTCTAGTACTAGAAAGGAGAGCTTAATCCCTTTTTGCTACAACTGCAAAACGGATGGTTTCTGGAGTTACTTTCTGCATGCTTGCCAGGTCATCTACCACATGCAATACCTTCCATCCAGTAATTGTTAGCATTCCTGCCACTTCTGAAGGAGCGTATATCCTCATATCTGAGCTTGACTTTCCAAGAAGCTCCAATCCGTCCTCGCCTGCTGACCCGTAAAATTCACGCTCTGCCTTTACCCTTGATGTGGCCCTGTCAAATGTGCGTGACTCATACATAGTAAGGCTCCCTGCATCGATATAGTCTGTAGGGCGTTCGTCAAAATGTGCAACAAGATATTCCCTATTCATTAGAGTATGGATTATGAAAATGCCATCGTCCTTTACAAAGTTCCTTAGGCTTTTGAAGAAGTTAATGTCATCCCTTTCGGTTCCGTAGCCGATGCTTGTAAAGACGTTTATGGCTGCATCAAACCTTTCCTCTGCGAATAAACCACCAAGATTCTGCATGCTGCCTACCATGAACCTACTTCTCTCATTCCTGTTTTTTGCCAAGGCCATCTCAACCAAGGTAGGTGAAAGGTCAACCCCAGTAACGGTGTACCCGAATTGATTTGAGAGTGGTGCACTTACCCTTCCTGTTCCGCAAGGAATGTCAAGTACGTTTCCGCGCTTTATTCCGTGGCTTGCAAGGAACTCGCTTATCTCACCGGCAATTGCAACTCCTTCTGCTATCTTCCCCCTTGCCTCAAGGACATTCGCATAAAGATGCGCATTGTCTACAAATAGATGCTTAGCCCAGTCAGAGCAGGGTTGATTTGTCTTTCTCAAATTAGACGTTAGACCGCGCCTTAAATCCTGGCTTCGCTCTCTACCTATCTTTTGCATGTTTTTATTCTGCATTAAGTCATACTTAAATCCTTACTTTTCAAGCAAAACTTAGGAAAAATCTGTTATTTTGGCACTTTGAGACCGTATTAGATCAGGTACAAAGCGTATTCTATGTCATAGGAACTTGACAAATTAAGAACCTTACTGTCGAATA
>JAGWHH010000087.1 GCA_028866935.1 Microcaldota archaeon
GATCTGCAAGATGCCTCTTTATTATGCCTAAAAGCCACCCCTCCCTCACAAAAATATTGGTGTATTGGCTTTTTTCCTCTATCTCACTAAAGGCTGCCCAGCGATATTTGCTGTTTTCAAAGTCAAGCTTGATATTGTCAGTGCTCGACCGGAAGAGGAAGAGCCTGTTTTTCCAGGTTATCCTCTTGCGCTCATCCTTGAGCAATACAGTAGTCTTATAGAGCAGTATGAGCTTTGACCTGTCAAGCTTTACCTCCTCACTTATCTCCCTGTATACTGCATCAATGTACCTTTCCCCTCTCTTTCTTGATCCGTACAGGAAGGACCAGACGCCTCGGTTAAGTATGATTGGTATATTGCGCCGCTTGAGTAGGAGTATCTTTTTGTTATGCATTATTATGGCTGCAATTCCGTCGTGTTTTTCCAATTTGTACTTCTGTTCCGGTAACGTTGCCATGAGTAATAAATGGCTATGTCAGGTATATAAAATTGGTGCGCAGATGCGGGAAAATGTTGGGGTGGTCAGGACACGTTCAGTCTACGCAAATATGAAGGACCCTAGGTTCATGAAGTACTATTACAAGTTCCAGGCTATTGAGAAAGTTGCAAGGGGCACAGATGTAAGCGGGTCTTCGCCTCCGGACATATTTGTTGGCAGATTCGGATATCCGAATGTCTTTATAGGGCCACTAGTACCGCCCGAGTTTGGCGACACCACAATAATGAGCGCTCCCGAGCAGTGGGTTGGCAAGTCAATGGAGGACATAGTGAAGTACCGATCAAACCTGATAAGAGGGATGTACAGGACTAAGGTCTCAAATGCGGACAACGGCAGGATAGAGCAGATGATAACTGAGCTTGCCATTGCAGACAGGTATAGCACTGTGCAGGAGCTTCTTAAGCACAAACCAGTGCTAAAGATGAGCTTTGATGAGAACAACCAGCCTTATGGCCCTAGTGCTGGCTTGAAAGGCATGAGCATAGACAACAGCAAGGCAAATCCCCAGATAGAGAAAGCTTATTTTGATACCTCAATGAACGCAAGGACAGGTATAGTAGAGCTTTATGAAAAAGGCATAGTTGTATCGAAGATACAGAAGTCTCTGTCTGCTGGAGTCCTTGGTGTGGGAAAGAGAAGGAAGTACGTTCCTACAAGGTGGAGCATTACAGCAGTTGATGATACGCTTGGAAAGCATAAGCTTAAGTCAGTAAAGGAATACGGGCCTCTTGATGCAATAAGAGTATACAAAACAGTAGGACTGGACAACCGCTGGCTTGTCATAATGATACCTGGATCTTGGGAATACGAGCTCGTTGAAGCATGGTATCCGAACACCACCTGGAACGAGAGCCAGGTAAACATAGACATATTCTCATCGTATGAGCCGTTCACGGGAAGGAAGACATACGCAGAGATAGGTGGATGCTACTATGCAGCAAGACTTGCATCAACAGAGCTTCTTGACAAGATCAAGAGGCAGGCAAAGGTGGTAATACTAAGGGAGGCGCATCCTGGATACGTAATGCCGGTGGGCGTATGGAATGTCAGGGAGCACGTAAGACATGCCTTACGTGGCGATCCTATAATTCTAGAGAGCATAGCACAGTTGTTCGGACTGATACGAAGCAATATGGACATACCAATACCAACATGGATACAGAACAGCACGCTGCTCAAGACGTACCTGCGGCAGAAAAGGCTCAACTGAACCTCTATTTAAAAAATGGTTGGTAATGGTAATAAATAGGACCGCAACCTTCTACAATTGTTTACCATGAACATGAATTCTGTTTTCGGTGAGAAGAAACTTAGCTTTGTTGAGAAAGGCCTACAAACAGAGCTATTTATGCTGCAGGGACTGGATCTTACGATATTGCAAAGGGATAGGGAGGGTAAGGAAAGCGTAATGTCTCACTATAGTAATCCAGGAATAAATACTTTTGTTGTGCTACTTAAGTTCCTTTATATCCACAATAGGGAGCTGCCTTCAATCCCTAGATCAATGAAGGGGGGTGTTTCTGATTTTAATTTTGAATTACAGGCTGAGGCAAGCGCATACGCTGCGGCATCTCTAAGATTCCCGATCAAATATCCATATTGGCTTCCGGATTTTCCGTCTGCGAAAGCTTCGATAAATACTGACGACTTACTGGATCCAAAACTTAACATTAGAGCGAATAATGATACTATAGTCTTCTCTTTGAGGACTGCTAAAAAAGCAGCGGAGAGAATACTTATCATATATCCGGATTTAAAGGCATTCAAGATTGCACGTGACAAGTTTGTAGAGGAAGCTTCCAAGCACCGTGACCAGATAGTTGACCTTAAAGAGCTTAGGAGGCAGCTAGGCACACAGCTGCAATTCGACTTTGATGTTTAGTTGTGACGTGTGTAGGTAGTAGGTTATACTGAAGAGATGGCGCAACTGTTTGGATAGATAGTGCAAATATGGATACGGAACAGGACTTCGCTCAAAACTTATATAAAATATGTTGGTCTTAATTGAGAATGGGATTGGTATGTCAACAAAGAAATTCAGGCGTTTTGGTAGGGGACCTAATAAGATGGAGATAGAGATCGGGCATCTGCACAGAAGTTTTCCTTTTGCGGCTGATGAGACGATTATGAGCGCTGCAAGCGAGATGATGGGGCTGCGCAGGGAATTGAGTTTGGGCAGAGTTGACATTCATGAATTTAATATGAAAAAAAGGCAGCTGCAAAGGGAGGTTCATAAAGAAAGCAGCATGAGGTTCCACGCTGCGAGAAGATCTGTATAGATTAAAAGTCTTATTTTGGCTCTAATTGCAGTGTTATTGTATTTTGGATGCCGCCCACTACTCTGAAGACCTTGGCATCTTTCTTCTTCTCAGCCAAAACATGCAGCTCGTAAACTTTTCGTTCGAGTAATTTTGGAATTGTGACTTTTTCTTTGAAGCTGCCAGCAAATACTTTTTCGTTAAGATAAAAGACCTCTATTTTCACTTCGTCATTATTTCCAATTATTTGGATTTGTGTGTCATTGGATTTTGATTTCTTTGCACGTTTTGTAGTTGTCAAGGCCGTTTGCTGCATGAAGATCGGGATCTTTGCCAAAACAGAGCTGACTGGGACTTTTTCATTATTCACAGTGTTAATGTAGCTAAGTGCACAGACTCCCTGGCCAAGTGTCTTGAATATGT
>JAGWHH010000088.1 GCA_028866935.1 Microcaldota archaeon
TTTAATATTTCCGATAATAACTCTGGAAACGCAAAATATCTTTTAGGCGCAGGAATAAGCACCCTTCCAGCAGTGTCAACTGTCGCAATGATGTCCTCAGTATTAAAAATCAGCGGCTCTCCTGTCTCAAGTGACCTTACCTGAATTTGATTTCCAGGCAAGAATCTTTCCGTAACCCGACAATTAACTTCATTATAATTGGAATTCAGGACACTTAAATGCGATGCAAAATCTCCATCTTTAAATAAAATATCCTTCAAAATTCCTCCAAAATCACCATCCAAATAAATATGCGATAAATTTCCCCGGTGCTCTTCACGCAAGATCCCTTCCTGCCTATCCCCATATAGCAGCGGGATTAAAATTTTCACGTCTTTTATACCCCGATCTGCAAGCCTATCACGCACTGCGTCTGCTATAGCACTACCCAATATATACGGTTCATTTCCGTGCGCTGGGTTTACAACTATTATTTTATCCCGCTCACTAACTAAAGCGTTATTAGTAAACCTTCCTTTCATTGATGGCCCCATAAACTAAATACGAATTTTCTGATATAAAAATCCATCTGTGCCAAAACTATGGAACTGCAAAAATACCTGAAGGCCTCGGCCGGGAGTCGGACCCGGTCCTGGAGGTCCACAGCCTCCTATGCAAGCCGTTACACTACCAAGGCCATATCGTAGCAAACTTTATACTGCGAATCTGTATTATAATGTTTCGTTATAATGCGCTAGGAAAGGGATAGGACGTTAGTTAAAGGCGTGCCTCCTGATTATGCCTCTTGCAGATGTGGGCACCTTTACCTCCCAATCTCCGCGGTCTCTTAGCAGGTTCCTTACATCTACCGCCCTTATCTTGGAATTTTCAGGGTCTCTTCTAGCCTTATAGTCCTCTATTACATGCACTTCATGCCCAGCTGCCTTGAATGCGACTTCAAGTGCATATGTTGCCAATCCATGCCTTTCGATATGATATGCCAATGATCCTGCCGATCCAGTTTCTGGATTGCGTTTAAGCAGTTTTGCTACATAGTTCTTCAAGGAATCTATCCTGAACTGGTCTTCACGCATCCCATACTCCAAAAGAGCGCTATGAAGCATCATATGTCTCTCTTCATAAGAGAAAGGATTGGATTTCTTGCTTAGCCTTTTCGGGCCATTATTGAAAATAAGGGGAAGATCGTAAATCAGTATATCCATCTGGTGAACGCTCAGCGACGCTGTTACCAGGTTGTCAACATGCCCCAAATGAACAGGCTGGAACCTTCCTGTAAATACGCCTACCTTTACTTTATCTTGATCCTCCTTCTTTTTCATCAAAAAGGCCAATTTTATTAATAAGAAACAGCACGATGCCCTATATAAGTTTTATGTCCAACCAGATTGGAAACGAGCAATTCAGCCAGCCAACGAGCAGAAACTATAAAAACCAGCCTACGTTAATTAATACGCTGGCGGGGTAGCTCAGCCTGGTTAGAGCGCTAGACTCATATGCTAAGCATTATGAGATATGAGCATTTTGCTGTGACTAAGAAATCTAGAGATCGGGTGTTCAAATCTCCCCCTCGCCAAAGTTTCTCTACTTTACAGTTACGTTTGCTATCGCAGTACCATCGTTAGTCATGACCACTGCCTGGTATGTTGTGTTTTTAGAAGGCACAGGCATGCCAAATGGCACGGTTAGCGTACCTTTATAACTAAGGGTTGCCTGCTCATCTGAAGAAAGTCCAAAGCCAGTCCTGTGCATTTGGACTGGTTTTGGTACAGACAGCGTGCCGTTAGAGTCTGCCTGCAGGCATAGGCTAAATCCATAATATCCAACTAATGGTTTATGCATGATCTCCGCATTACCTTCGTAGATCGATATATTGCTGACAGGGTTAGGCAGTCTTATAACTATCCTTCTAGTTCCCATATATCCAAGTTGCTGCACTGCGCTATCGTTTATCTCGATATTTGTAGAGTTGCCCATACGTTTGTAGATTATAAACCCCATCTGAGAGCTGTCATTTATTCCTTGACGGCCCATGCCCATACCCCACGCACGGTAAAGATAAAATCCAGAACCATTTACAGTTATGTTCCTGTTTTCAGCACCAATTCCCGAATAGTTGAACTTGCCAAAAGTGCGAAGCCACACGCCCATTATCGTAATGTTCTCGGGGCTTGTATTGTTTAATGTAATGCTGAAAGCAACCGAATTTCCATTTAGCTGCATCGTTGCATTTCTTATTCCGATGCTAGGATTTGTTGCAGAAAACATCTCAGCATATTTTGGCATAAGCTGTTGCTGGGACTGCGATACGCGCCCCACCTGCCCGAACTCGACATTATGGTCAGATACAATAACTGCCCTTAATGAAGGAAGCATGATGAAATACGAAGAGTTTTGAGCATATATGTTGCCAACCACAGGAGCAAAATCAAGAAGTATTCCTGAAGATGAGTTAAGCTTGCTGTTGTTTTCAACAGTTGCAGTTACCGCACTGCCAATCAAATGAACAGGGTATGTTGTATTGCCAATCACGATGCTTGCTGATGTTATGTTGAACTTTGCATAACTGATTTTTGCTCCAGCAGGAAGCGTCACCCCACCTATTACCTGGCTTTCATTTATAAGACTCATTAGGTTTAATCTCCCACTGGCGTTTATCGGCAGCCACTCAGAAGTGCCTGCATTGTGTACGTAAATACTCAAAGATGAGTAATTGATAAATAGGGCCTGTGTGCCAGGGGGCACCGCAGGCGGGTCAGTAATGCTTATAGGGATATAAGCACCTCCGCTGTTATATGCTGTAAATGCATATGTCAGGGCTCCAATAATCAAAAGGCCCATAATTGCAGTTATCTGCATTGCTCTATCGCTTCTGCGCCAAAGTGTCCAATCTGGATTATTATTTTGCTCAGTGCCGCTTACCCTGTAGTACTTCCACTTCTTTATGTGCTCGTTCTCCTGCTGCTCTATAGCGCCAGAGACTTGAAGGTCGTGTATATGCTTGCTAACTGTCGAAGGTGACATATCAAGTGCCTTGCTGATGCCGCTAAGTGTATTATCTCCTTGTGATATGAGCTTTAGTATCTTGGTCTTTGTACTTCCATGCTTCCCCATGCCTGATCACAAATTAGACTTTTATATTACA
>JAGWHH010000089.1 GCA_028866935.1 Microcaldota archaeon
GACCACGGTAACCCCTCTTTCAAACCAGATAACAACGATTTACGGGACCAATGCCAGGGTCATAACCACACAGCAGATAGCCCAGACCGCAAACCAGATAGTGGGATCCATCAGCCTTCTTTTCATAGTTATAGCAGGCATTTCCCTTCTTGTCGCATCGATAGGTATAATGAACATAATGCTAATGGCGGTCCTCGAAAGGACCCATGAGATAGGCATAATGAAGTCCATAGGATTCAAGAGCAGGGACGTGCTTGTAATTTTCCTAACTCAGGCAGTAATGATAGGGTTCATAGGTGGAATAATCGGAATCGTATTCGGTACTGGTGTGTCATTCGTTCTTGCTTCAGCGTCATCAAGTTCACCTTCACCAAGTAGTTCCTCAACTTCAGGCGGCAGCGCAGTTGCTGCAAGGGGTAGCGGCGGCGGAGTTTTTGTAAGGGGAGGCGCTGCATCATCAAGCAGTTCATCCTCAGGATTCTCGTTCTCGCCTGTGCTTACAGTACAGACCATATTAACTGCGCTTCTCGTTGCTATACTTGTAAGCGTTATAGCAGGCATCTATCCTGCATGGAGGGCATCGCAGATGCAGCCTATAGATGCACTACGCCAACTCTGATCAAATTAGCCTATGTCCTCTCCTTCTATAAATTGCATAGGCCGCATTTCCAAAAAGAAGCGCTACGAAATAAGAGTAACTGACTCCAGAAATTGCAAGTATTGAATAGATGATTGCAATACCAACCCCATAAAGCGCCTGCGCCATGTTCTTTGTCGGCGAAGTTTTTGGCTCAGTTAGCATCAGAAATGCAAAGAAATAATTAACGCTTAACAGCGCAAATCCCAGGCTGGCGATGTTGATATGCCTGCTCAGAATCACGCCGACCAAAGTTGCCACTACTATGAAGGAGAATGCAGTAATCAACCGCTTGGCCTGGTAAGCGGATATTACCAGAATAATAGCCAGCGGTATTGCAATGCTGTAGAGATTTACATTGCTCGCGGCCCACCACTCATCTCCTATTGAGAATATACCCAACCCCACAAGCATTCCAAGTGCAGCTGGGTTGAAAATGTTGGATCCCTTTATTTTTATAAGAAACTTTGATGATATTGCCAAAATACATGCAATGGCTATTGCAACAGGCTGAACCGAAATAGGCGCAACCGAGCCTATTATCATGCCCGTTATTATCCCAGAAAACGGTATTTTCAGATTGTGCTTAAGATGGTAAGAGGTAAAGGCAATTTCAGCTATGCTTGCCACTAAAACTGCAAGTATAAGCCCGAACGGGAATTGGCCAAGCGTATAAGAAGAATAAATGTCTAAAAGAAGAAGCAGTACAATAGACCAAATATACATTGCGCCTATGGCCTGGTCAAAAATCTTCATGGTATATTCACTATGCAAAAGGTAGTGGGTACTGAACGCTTATAATATACCCACTGGCGCTCACAATCGCGTAGCCCTCATCCCCCACTGACGTGTCCCGTGTCCCATCATCAGCCAGGTTCGTATCTATAAAATAGAGCTTTTCGCCATTAGCGATGGTTATATTGTAAATCGCATTTGTTTCAAGGAACACAAAACTATACTCTACAGAGCCGTTGCTCAGTGTCTTTGTTGTTATGTTTACGTTCTGCAAGGCCACCTGAGCATCCCCCGAGTTGGAATCTACAAGGTACGCTGATTGGAAGTATTGGCTTTGGTTGAAGGGTATGCTGCCAGATTGCGTATGTGTCGTAGTAGTATTAGTGCCGATTGTCGGATTTGTGGGAACTGCTGTAGTTATCCTGCCGCCGCTTCCAGTTGCCGTCTGCGGGTTTTTAACTGGCACATTTGCATTTTGTATGTACACTACAACAATTCCAGCAGCCAGTACAAGCATGAGTAAAGCGCCAATAGTTTTTCTGTCCACCAAATCGCTACTATTCAATGACACTATTTATATATGGATTTTGAAATACTTTGCTTTTCAGACGTTATTTTAAAGCGAAATATAAAAAGAAAAACATTATCGCAAAAGCCACGTTCCTGCCAGCACTTCGCACCATGCTTTTCACCAAAAAATTAATTTTATATACCACCTGGTGGCATTAATTACTGTCCGCAGGTTTACTTACCATGACTGATGATAATGATAGCAAGATACTTTCATTGCTGAAGAATGATGGCAGGATGTCCTTTGTCGATATAGCAAAGCAGATAGGCCTTACCGAAGGAGCAGTAAGGGCAAGGGTATCAAAGCTCATTAAACAGGGTACAATAAGGCATTTCACTGTCGATACCAAGGACGATGTGAAGGCGGTAGTCTCAGTAGCAACGTCAAGAGCCATGTCCACCACAGCGGTTGCCGATTCAATAAGGAAGCTTGGAGTTGACAGGGTATACGAGATATCCGGCAACTATGACATACTCTGCCTTATCGAATCAAACTCCATAGAAGAGGTAAATGCGACAGTGGAGAAAATTAGGGCACTTGAAGGCGTAACTGATACTTCAACAAGCATGGTATTAAAGTAGGCACGAGAAGCCTTTTAAATCAGAAAAGATGACATGAAGTTATCTTACAAAGCGAAATTTGTATGGCCAGAATAAATGAACATTACAGAAAATTCGAATCTGGCTATTTCTTCACAACAGCTTCAAGAAAAGCCCAGAAATTCGCCCAACATAATCCAGGGGTAAAAGTTCATAAACTTGGCATAGGCGACACAACTGAGCCTTTAGCCCCATCAGTTATTGAGGGTCTTCACGCAGGAGTATACAAGCTTGCGCGTGTAGATACTTATACTGGATATGGCGAAGAACAAGGCAATGAAAGATTAAGGCAAGCTATAATTGGCCTATATTCAAGAAGAAAAGTTTCATTGTCATTGCAAGACGTTTTCATAAGCGACGGGGCAAAGCCTGACACAGCAAACATACAGTCAATATTCAGTAAAAATAGCAAAGTTGCAGTGCAGGATCCTACCTATCCCGTATACCTCGAAAGCAATGTTGTTGCAGGGCGTACTGGCAGGTTTTTGTGTGGAGGATATGCAGGTGTAGTTTACATGCCCTGCAATGAGAATAACGGTTTC
>JAGWHH010000008.1 GCA_028866935.1 Microcaldota archaeon
TGCTCTATTTGAATAAGGGAAAAAAGCTATTTTGAATAGTTCTGTATGTCTAAATTTCACATAGGATATAATTGTCAGAGACTCTCTATCTCATCACAAATCAGGAATACCTCGTCTCATCATTCAATCAACGATTTGATCGCATCGAATTTATAACTATGTTTTAGCGAAACAGGTAACTTTAAATAACGCTTCATAAAATAAGTTATCATAAGGGATTGGTATGGCTAAAACTGGTTGGTTTTTCCAGCATAGAAGCGCATTAAAGACATCAATACGCGTAATCTTCGGAATCGTATGGCTTATAGACGGAATATTCAAGTTTATCTTCCTTGATCCTAACATGTTTTCACAAATGGTTCAGGCAGGGGGCAACGGACAGCCTTCCTGGATGATGCCATGGTTTAACTTTTGGGCAACAACTGTGAGCCAAATGCCACAGTTCTGGTACTACCTAATAGGAATAAGCGAAACTCTCCTGGGCCTTGCGCTTATATTCGGATTCATGAGGAAGACTGCATATTCGCTTGGACTTGTGCTCAGCCTTCTTATATGGTCTGTTCCTGAGGGTCTGGGAGGGCCTTACGGACCAAGCTCAACAGACATTGGCACTGGAATAATCTACGCCATAGTCTTCCTGGCACTAATACTTATCAACACCGAGTTCGGGCCAAGCAAGTACTCACTTGATCGCATAATAGAAAAGCGCGTCAAGTGGTGGAGAAAAATAGCCGAATTCTGAGTCTGGCAAGCCCCAGCCAAAGTGGAAGCTGCAGTTCAAGGTTATACTAATAGTCTTATGCGCTAACGCGCGCTTAGGCCCCTAGCAAACTCATCCCTCATCTTCATTTGTCTGCGCTTCCTGTTGTAGGCTACGGAGAAGTTGTGCGTTGCGTCCCTTATCCTGCGTACGAGCAGCATCATCTTGCTGTTGTTGTCAAAGCGCCTTGGCATCCGCTCGCCTGGAATGTATATCTCCTCAAGCTTCTTGGCAAGGCCTATGGCAGGTATCTTGATTCCCAGCGAATTTAGCGATGTAACTGCGCAGTGCAGCTGCTCTGCCCCTCCATCTATGAGTATGAGATCCGGCATCCTAGCCTTCTCCTCAAGCAGCCTCTTATAGCGCCTGTATATCACTTCCCTCATGCTTGCAAAGTCGTCTGCACTTTTGACGCTCCTCATCCTGAACTTGCGATACCCGCTCTTGTCAGGTTTTCCATCCACAAAGCGAACCATGCCTGATACTATGTGCTCATTTCCAAGGTTTGAAATGTCAAATGACTCTATAACAAGAGGAAGGGATGGGAGGTTAAGTTCGTTTTTAAGGTCTGTAAGGGCGCTATCGTGGTCCATGTTTACCTCAATATTCTTGTTTGCAAGCTCAATTAGGGCCTTTTTCTCACCCCTGATAGGCACCGTTATGCCCACTGCCCCTCCCCGCAGTTTTGCAAGAAACGCCTCAATTGCATCTTTCTCATCCTGGTCTGACCAGCACTCCCTTTCTAATATTATCTCCCTTGGTATGGGGTTTGATGAATAGAAGGCCTTTAGGAACTCCTGCTCAAAATTGTCCTGATTTTCAACATCAAAATCCTTTTTGCCAAGAAGCACGCCGCGCCTAATCCCCATATGGACCACAAGCATCTTGCCATCTACCTTCTTGAATGCAAGCACATCCTGGTCATAATCCCTTTCGTTGTCAACTATCTGTTTGCTTGAGAGCATCCTGATGCTGTATAGCTGGTTTCTTAGCTCAAGTGCGCGTTCATACTTTCTCTCATCTGAGGCCTGCTGCATCTGCTGCGTTAGCATATCTACTGTCTGCTGCGTTCCCCCCTTCAGAAAGGTCCTTGCATTATCCACCTGCTGCCTGTACTGCTGCGAATTAACCTTGCCTATGCAAGGAGCGGTGCAGATGCCTATATGATAGTTAAGGCACGCCCTATTTGGCATACTATGGCATGTGCGTAGCTTGAATATATTCACAACAAGTTTTTGTATCTCCCTTCTCTTTGTTCCGTCAGTATAAGGTCCGAACGATTCAAGTTTTGAACTGGTCTTTCTGCTTGAAAGTATGCGTGGGAACGAGTCTTTTGTAAATGCAATATATGCAAATGTCTTTGCATCCTTTAGGTTGATGTTGTACTTTGGGGCATGCTGCTTTATCAGCTTATTTTCAAGCAAAAGCGCCTCAACCTCGCTTCGGACCACTATCCAGTCAACCTTTCTTATCTTTGTTACAAGATGCTGGGTCTTTAATGTAAGGTTGCCCCTGTCTGAAAAATAGTTGCTTACCCTGTTTCTTAGGTTCTTTGCCTTTCCGCAATATATTATTACATCGTCTTGATCCTTGAATAAATAAACTCCAGGATTTGTAGGCACTAGGCTAGAGTCGAAATCCGTTACGCTTTTTATCTGCATCATCATATCATTGCTTTAGTATCGGCTTGAGGAACTGTCCAGTGTACGACTCCTTTGCCTGGATTATTTCTTCGGGACTGCCTATGGCAACAACTTTGCCCCCTGCCATCCCCCCTTCAGGTCCGAGGTCTATTATGTAATCAGCCGATTTTATTAAATCAAGATTATGCTCAATTACAAATACGCTATTTCCTTTTGCAACCAGGCTGTCAAGGACGCCTATAAGCTTCTTTGTATCATCAAAATGAAGTCCTGTTGTCGGCTCATCAAGCATGTAAACAATGTGCCCCTGCTTGTTTTTGCTCAACTCTCTTGAGATTTTAACCCTTTGGCTTTCTCCTCCTGAAAGCGTTGTCGCGCTCTGCCCTAGTTTTATGTATCCAAGGCCCACATCAAGAAGCGTCCTTAGCTTTCTTTCTACTGTCGGTATATTCTTGAAGAATTCATATGCCTCCTCAACTTCCATGTTAAGAACTTCGGAGATGTTCTTGCCTTTGTATAGGATCGCAAGGGTTTCCTTGTTGTATCTCTTTGCGTGGCAGTCATTGCACTCAACATAAACATCGGGCAGGAAGTTCATCTCTATTTTTAGAACTCCGTCCCCCTGGCATGTTTCGCATCTGCCTCCCTTTACATTAAATGAGAATCTTCCTTCATTATAACCCCTAAGCTGCGCATCCCTTGTTGCTGCAAATATCTTCCTTATATCATCGAAGAGTTTTGTGTAGGTTGCAGGATTGCTTCTTGGTGTCCTTCCTATCGGGTCCTGGTCTATGATTATAACATTTTGAACTATTTTTGGAACCTCGAAGTAAAAATGTTCTCCTACCTTATCTGCCTGCTCGCCAAACTTCTTCTTAAGAAGAGGCATTACTGTCTGGTTCATAAGCGTACTTTTTCCCGATCCCGAAACGCCGGTTATTCCGCATAGGACGCCAAGAGGAAGTTTAACGGTGATGTTTTTGAGATTGTTCTCCTTTGCCCCTTCTATTCGCATAAAATTAGTCGGCTTTCTCCTTGTTTTTGGAATTTCTATCTTAAGATCCCCACATAGATATCTCCCAGTCAGGCTTTTCTTGTTTGCCATCACCTCCTTCGGAGTTCCCTGCGCAATTATATGGCCTCCATGCACGCCGGCGCCCGGGCCCATATCTATTATGTAATCAGCAGCCATTATCGTATCAAGATCATGTTCTACTACGATTAAGGTATTTCCTATGTCCCTAAGGCCGTGAAGGGTCCTGATCAGTTTTTCGTTGTCCCTTTGGTGAAGGCCTATGCTTGGCTCGTCAAGAATGTAAAGCACGCCCATCAGGTTGCTTCCTATCTGGGTTGCAAGCCTTATCCTCTGGGCCTCTCCTCCGGATATGGTCCTTGCGCTTCTTGAAAGTGAAAGGTATCCAAGGCCCACATTTTTCAAAAACCCCAGCCTTTCATTAATCTCCTTTAATACTGGCTTTGCGATCATGAGGTCTTTTTCCGAAAGTTTTGATGGCAGGTCGCTAAAGAAGCCAAGGGATTCCTCTATGCTTAGGTCGGTTGCGTCGATTATGCTCTTCTCCTGTATTTTTACTGCAAGAACTACTGGCTGGAGTTTTTTTCCGTTGCAAGTTGTGCACGGATCCGATTTCATGAACTTTTCAATCTCCTCCTTTCTCCACTCGCTTTGTGTCTCGCGGTACAGTCTCATCGTCTGCGGTATTACTCCCTCAAACCCTGCCCCCCTAACGTGCCATCTGCCCTGCTGCTCGTCGGGCTCCTTGTCTCCGTATAAAAGGACTTCGAGTTGCTTTTTTGTAAGGTCTTTGATCGGTGTCCAAACGTCGAATCCGTGCCTCTTTCCTGCAACTGCAATCTGGTTGGCTCTCCAGCTTATGTCAAACTTTCCATATATCGCAATTGCGCCATCCATTACCGACTTTGACTTGTCAGGCACCAAAAGATCTACCGAAAGCTCTGTGATCTCCCCAAGTCCGTGGCATGTAGGGCACGCGCCAAACGGGCTGTTAAACGAGAACATTCTCGGTTCAAGGCTTTCGAATACAATTTCCGGATGCTTCGGGCACGCGCCAAACGTGCTGTATGCGGTTTCATCTGAGAACCTGTCCAGCTCTTTCTTCTTTGTCTCCTCTGATTTTTTGCTTATTGTGATCATTTTTCCTTTTCCTACAAGAAGCGCCTGTTCTACTGCCTCTGCAATCCTTGATCTTTCCTCTTCCTCCACTTTTACACTGTCTATTACTGCTTCTATCCAGTGCTTTTCGTACCTTGCAAGTTTTACCTCCTCAGTTATTGTATCTGAAGAGTATATCTTCTGGTCGACTCTTATCTTTGAGAACCCCTGCTTTTTTAGCTCCGATATTACCTGTTCGTGCGTTCCTTTCTGGCCCCTGAGTATCGGAGCCAGGAAGAAGAGGGTCTCCCCTTTTGAGGACATTATCAGGCTTGTTATGTTTTCTGCGCTTTGGGGCCTAATCGAGCTGTTGCATTTAGGGCAGTGATGTATTCCTACTCTTGCATAAAGCAGCCTGAGGTAATCATAGATCTCGGTAACGGTCCCAACTGTTGACCTTGGGTTCTTGTTCGTTGTCTTTTGCTCTATGCTTATTGCCGGTGACAGCCCGTCTATGCTATCTACATCCGGCTTATCCATCAGGCCTATGAACTGCCTTGCATAGGCAGATAGGCTCTCCACGTATCTTCTTTGGCCTTCGGCGTAGATTGTATCGAATGCAAGCGTTGATTTTCCGGATCCCGAAAGCCCTGTCATCACTATGAGCTTGTTTCTGGGGAGTTCGACTTCAATATTCTTCAGGTTGTGCTCCCTTGCCCCCTTTACAAATATGCTATCTCTCATTTTTCTCCCTCTCGACCAGTTTTTTCATGCCCTCTATCCGATTGCGCATATCTATTGCCTTCTCAAACTCCAGGTTCTCTGCAAACTTCTTCATCTCGCTGTCCATCCTGACAAGTTCTTTTTGTATGTCGGATTTTCCAAGGTGCTTTATCCCTTTTATTTCAATTTTCTTCTGCTCTATGCTCTTTACTATTGTCCTTGGAGTTATTGCATACTTTGTATTGTACCTCATCTGCGCAAGTCTTCTTTGCTGCGTTATGTAAACTGCATTCTTTATCGACTTTGTCATCACATCCGCAAAGAGAACCACGCGCCCATCCACGTTTCTTGAAGCCCTCCCTATTGTTTGTATAAGGCTCCTTTCATCCCTTAGGAACCCTTCCTTATCTGCATCAAGTATGAATATCGTGCCAACTTCGGGTATGTCAAGCCCCTCCCTTAGGAGGTTTATTCCAACAAGGATATCAAACTCCTTTGCCCTAAGCTGCCGTATCAGTTCAATTCTATCAAGGCTGTCTATGTCGCTATGAAGGTACCTTACCCTAAATCCTTCTTTTGCAAGATAGTCGGTTAAATCCTCCGCGGACTTCTTTGTAAGGGTTGTTATCAGGACACGATTGCCCATCTCTATTGTCTTCCTTGCATTTTCCATAAGATACTTCATCTGCCCTTCCATTGGCCTTACTTCGATCAGCGGATCAAGAAGGCCGGTAGGCCTTGTTATCAGATCAACTTTTTGTCCGCTGCGCTCAAGCTCATATTCTGCAGGTGTTGCAGATACAAATAGGGTAGTTCCCATCTTCGCTTCGAATTCCTCGAATTTCAGGGGCCTGTTATCATACGCGCTCGGAAGCCTAAATCCAAAGTCGATTAGATTCTTCTTTCGCATATGGTCTCCATTGTACATCGCCCTTGACTGGGGGATTGTCTGGTGGCTCTCATCTATTATCAGAAGGAAGTCCTTAGGGAAATAATCTATCAGCACATATGGTGGCTCTCCTGGAGACCTTCCGTCAAAATGCCTGCTGTAGTTTTCAATCCCGTTTGTATAGCCCATCTCCGTTATCATTTCTATATCGTACTTTACCTTTTTTTCAAGCCTCTGGGCCTCGAGCTCTCCAAGTTTTACAACCTGCTGGTTAAGCTCTCTTTTTATGGACTGTATTGCAGAGAGCTGCTTTTCACGGGGGATCACATACTGCCTTGCAGGGTAAATGGTTATGTTATCAATCTTCACAACCATATCTCCGGTGATTGGGTCGATTTCCTTCATGCTTGCTATCTTTCCATCTTCAAGCGCTATCCTTATTATATGGTTTTCATATGCAGGGATCACATCTATTGTATCTCCCCTCACCCTAAATTTTCCAGGCTCGAGGAATTTGTCATCTCTTTGATACTGTATTTCTACAAATGAGCCAAGCAGGTCATGCCTTGTAATGCTTGCTCCCTCTTTAAGCTCAACTGACATGTTCCTAAAGTCATCCGGGCTACCTATTCCATATATGCAGCTTATGCTTGCTACAATTATCGTATCATTCCTGCTAACAAGGCTAGAGACTGCGTGAAGCCTCATCTTTTCTATCTGCTCATTTACGGACGAGTCCTTTTCGATATAGGTATCAGTTGTGGGAAGGTACGACTCTGGCTGATAGTAATCGTAGTATGATACAAAGTACTCCACCTTGTTTTCAGGAAACAGCTCAGTTAGCTCGGTGTAAAGCTGGGCTGCAAGAGTCTTGTTGTGAGCAATAACCAAAGTTGGCTTTTGCAGGGCCTGTATTATATTAGCCATGATAAAGGTCTTCCCGCTGCCGGTTATCCCAAGAAGCGTTTGTTTTTGATACTTTGAAAAACCTGCGACTAGCTTATCAACAGCTTCCTGCTGCCCTGGGGAGTTCTTGTATGGGGACTTTAGAGTAAATCTCATAAAAACCGCAAAGGAGAAATTTTTCTATATTTATTTACTTTTAAGCTTTTATAACCAGATGTCATGGGGCACATATACCATACGCTCTGGTGACATAGAAGATCATTGCTTCCTCTCTAGAAATGCGCAGTTCTTAGCAATTATGCCCTCATACAATAAGATATGGATAGCCCCAGCCTGAGTCGCTTTTTCTTACGTTTGTAACGTCTAGAGTGGTCTATATATTATTCAGAAATAAATAGGCTGTCGTCTACTACTTCTATTATATGCAGGGAATTCTTATAAAGTGTCCGTGTGGCCACCAGTTTAGGTATAAAGGCAAACTTCTTAGGGCAACCTGCGCAAATTGCGGTGGCAAGGTCTGGGTTCCTGAGCGTCTTAAGGCTTATGCTAAAACAAGAGAGTTGACTGTATGAAAAAGAGTATTTTTGATCAGATGGAAGATGAACTTGCAGAGCTGGACAGTATAGATGCCAGCCTTGAAGCGATTGATCAACGCATATTGGAACTAAAGGCAGAAAAAGAAGAGATAACAGGTGTTGCCGAATGAATTCAGATGTCAAAAAGAAGCTTGCAGCTATCAATGCAGAAATAGCTCGTTTGGAAGAGGAAAAGTCAGGCCACCTGAAGCGCAGGGCCTTAAACGAGAAACTGCTTGAGGCTCAATTACGTAGGTTAGGATTAAAACTAGGGAATGTGCCGATAAAACTGAGTTCAGAGCATCCAGTTGCAACGGCAGTCATTGAAAATTCAGCAAATGGCAACAAGAAATTCCTCAAAACAGGCGCAAAAGTAGCCGTGGGGGTGGGCAAGGATCTATTGTGGGCTGGTAAAAAGTTCGGTGAATATGTAAGGACTAAACAACAACGTCAGAGAGTTGCAGAGCTTGTGGCGCAGGAATTAGCAAGAAGAGAACTCGAAGCGAAGAAGCGAAAGAGGAGAAGATTGGCGGGCCAGCAGAAGATGGTGATGATCTAATGGGAGAGACAAAACTAGATTTTGATTATTTCGCCAATTCGGATGACAGGCCATTAGTCTGGGCCTCGGAGAACGGGGACTTCCTGGCATCGGCAGGGCTAGAGCCTTATTGGTCAGACAAGTATCAACAGCATCTATACAAGAGCAAGGAGAAGCACACGATAGATAACCTTCTATCATACACTTATGAGAACGGCGCAAAGACGACGGCAAGAGTGGTCACACCTAAGGGTCTGAAGGAAATCGCATTCCCATTCGTAAAATTCACGGAGATATACACAGAGCCTAACAAGGCCATAGACATATTCAAGAGGGCAATAGAAAATTACGCCGAGAATCAGGGATACAGGATCATGGTATCGCCGATTTACAATAATGAACAGACTGCGTTTGGCAAGGCCCTTGCAGTAAAGGAGCAGATTGAAGCGCAGAAAGGAAAAGCCAAGGAAGAAAAGGCAGCCAAGATAGAAAGGCAATTGGAGAGAGAAGAGGAGGAGATGCGCAACAGGCCACACACATTCAAGAGATCTGATTCAGGCCGTTATCCAGAGCGGGTAGAGCTTAAGGAATGGCCCAAGAAGGGCAAGGCAGTCAAGAAAGAGATAACGGGATTCTACAAACGCAAGGGCTACACGGCAAAACATTCAAAGAATATAGCAGGAGCTGTAGCAGGAGAGGAACATGCAGCCAGAAAGAAGAGGCAGAGGAAATTGATCAAGGTGTAAAAATGGTAAGTTTCAGTTCAAGCCCATTCGGCAATGTAAACAGTGGAGGATCATTCAATCCAGCTTATAGCCAGACCCCGCAGGCCCAGGCAGCAAAGAAGGCAGCTCAACAGGCAAGTCAACCACCTCAACAATTATCTGCCCCAGACACTGAGGAAGAACCCACAGTAGTTCATTTACCAAGTGTCGATATCCAGGCAATTGCAGGCAGAAATCTGTTTGCTGCTGAAAACCAAACACCACCTCAAGCTGTCAACGTGCCAGTCCCTGTTGTACCTACGCCTATCGAATTTAACGCTTCTTTGCAATCTGCGGGATCGCAGGTTTCCCATCCTGTGCTCCCTGGGTTGCAAGGCAGGCCAGTTAGAGTAGGTAACAAGATTATTTTCGTGTGATAAACGATGCCAAATAACCTCGGTGGTAGTTCAGGAAGCGGCGGATCAGGTTCAGGCTCAGGTTCGGGAAGCGGGGCTGGAGGATCATCAAAAGGGTCTTCAGGAAACACAAATCCATCAGGCAGCTCGACAGGCCCAGGAGGAAGTTCGAATGTTTCTGCAAGCCTAGGGCCTAATGGTCAAGTTGTAATAACCACTACAAATAACCAGACAGGTCAAGTTTCATATGCAACGCAGCCTGTGGGAGGGGGTTCAGTAGTAAATTACGGATCCACAAATCCATCATCTCCAGGAGCAGTAGCAATAACTCAGACTCAGGCTAATCTAGCTCAGCAGGTAGGAGGCGGTAAGTCCGTAAGCGGTGCGATCAGTCCAACTGCAAGTTTATTCTCTGTAAACGGCGCATTAAATCCTCTTGGCTTCACAACAACATCAAAGACCAGTGCATCATCAGCATCTCCTTTATTCTCGACAGGCTTATTCGGATTTCCAGGCTTTGGCTTTGCACCTCAAGGCACTTATCAAATACCAGGACTGCCAGCATCGCAGCAGCCAGGCGCAACCAAGACCGTAGCAACGGGAGGAGGCTCTACAGTATCTGCACCAGTTGACTATCAGACATTCGGCACCAACGCACAGATCACTTTCCCAGATCCACACGGCTCAAATTTTACAGTCACAGAATCGCTACCAGGAGGCACAAGCTTCAGCTATTCGGGATCCGTTGCAGGTGTAGGGCTTGGCACAGTACAGGCTACAAACCAGGCAGTAGACCAAGCATGGTCTGCATATCAGCAAGGAGGGATATCTACTCTGCCAGGAGGGTCAAAGGTCTCTGTGACTCAAAGCACTGAGGGCCTTAACCTCAATATATTGCCTCCAGGACTTAATGCAGCTCAGGGAACCACTTATCAGACATTCACACTTGCACCAGGATTCACGCAAAGCCTGCCTAATGCAATCCAGAATAACGGCCTTACGCAAACAGGAACGTGGACTCAAAGCTCGACTGGCTTCTCGTTTGTCCCTATATCAACATCATTTAGCAATGGAGCTTCGAGTGTGACGGTAAGTTCTACAGATCCAAATGCATTGGCGCAGCTAGAGAGTTATGGTTTCTCATCGGAACAGGCTACCCAAATCATGAATTCAGGCCAATCCGTTACCCTTAGTTTGCAAAAAGTCCCTAACTTCCCTTCTGCTACGAACCTTTTCCCTACTTCGTTATTCTCTTTCCAGATAGTGGCAACACCTAATGCAGCTCCAGCAACATACTCTGTAGGCCCAGCAACAAACCCTTATGCTAACGTTCCTTTAGCTAACGGCTATGAGTATGTAACGCAGCCTTCTGCACAGAATCAGACGGCTGGTAATTCTTCAACACAAAGCGCAGCACCACTACAGTCAATAGACCTACAACTGGCGCAACTCCTATCACAAGGGCTGTCCAACCAACAAACCACGCAGGCGGTGTCCCAGGCAAACTCCACAAACCAATCCACAGTACAGCAAGGACAAGTAGCGTCCAGTTGGAACGGACTACTGCCAGCCATAGAGGGACTTGCTTATTCATCGGTAAAACCCTACATAAATATGGAAGACCAATTATATAAAGTTACCGAGCCTTACCGTATTGGATTAGGCCAATACTATAATCAAACGGTGGTAGGCCCTCAAGCTCAAGCATCACAATTACAGACAGAACAGAACTATAGAAATCAGGGATACCTAGGAAATATTCTAGCATCAACTTACGCAGTCCCACTTGCAATTAACAATGCATTAGCAGTACTGGAGAACAAATATTATTCATTATTCGGACAAACTCCAACAGGAGGATTCCAATATACGGCAGGAGGGGAGCTTGTACAACAGAACGTCCAGAACGAAGCTCCAACCATCCAGGCAGCAGTGCAGAAGCTCCCAGCAGGAGTAATAAGAGATGCAGTAAACTTTGCAGTAGCAACGCCTATTGAAGCCTTTTCATCCGCAGTTGCCGATTTGAGCAACCCTAATGTAAGCTCCTCACAATTGGCAATAGATTACATTTATCTGGCTACATCGGGACTTGCAGCAGGGGAAGCAAACCTATTCGGACTAGGTTCAACTGCGATAGGCGGTGGTCTCAGCAAAGTAACTGGCAATCCGTTCTTCAGCAATGCAGTAAGCAACTATCAGTTCGGAGCTGCTACAACTCTGCCATTCGAAGGAGCTTCAGTGCTCGGTGATGTGCTTGCAGGGATCCAGAAGGATGCTACTGGAGCGGTGATAGCAAATACTGGACTGAGAGGAGTGCCAGGTTTTCTAGTTAGAAGTTCACCAGTGAGCGCATTGTTCGGTGGACTGAGCGCAGGCCAGTCATATCTTCAGGGAAATACAAATCCCGTTTCGCTTGCAGAAAACTTCGGGACTGGTTATCTTGCTGGTACTGCATTAGCGGGCCTTGGAGCAGGAGCCAAAGTAGGTGCTGATCTCATAGGCAAAACGGCATATCGTTTCTTTGGCAGCATAGGCGATTTCCTAGGTAAAATGGCAAGCGGAGCAGAGCCTTACACAGAGAAGGCAGTCAACATAGTGTATGACGTTGCAACAGGCAAGCCAGTTGGATTTGTTACAAGCAGTGCAGGAACCACAGTAATGAGTGACGAGGAGCTGCTAGCCAACCTAAAGGAGGCTTACTATAGGGGACTAGTGCAAAGGCCGTTGCCAGCCGAGATATTGCAGAACATCCAGGATGCATACGCAAGGCTCATAGGCCAGGAGAGAACCTACAAGCCGTTCCTTCCAGTGCCAAGGGAACTTTCAGCTTCAGAGCAGGCAGTGCTCGCAGCTCCAGATAGTTCGCCTGAAGCGTTGGGCAAGCTGATCAATGATAGGATTGCAAGCATCATGAAGGCCCTTAACATAAATGTATCTCCTGAAGATAGAGAGGCAATCTATAACAGAGTCTACCCGCAGCTCAAGGCAGAAGTTGATGCATGGCTTAATGCAGAAAAGAATTTGCCTAATGCAGGGGCCATGTCCGATACTGCAAGATACTATAATGGCCTTGTAAAGGCAAGGTTCCAGGCAGTACTAGATGAAATAACTGCTGATCTTGATGCTGTGGCAAAGGGCAAGAGGAGCGCAGCAATATATCAACTGCCACCGCCTAAACTGACTCCAAGTGAAGCTGCGGTTCTCAATGCTCCAGATACTTCAGAGGCTGGATGGATAAAGCTATTGCAGGACAAGATGAGGCAGCTAGATATCAACGTAGGCCCAGCAGACAGGGAGGAGATCTATTCAAATCTTGTTGATCAATTCAATGCCTGGAAAGCAGAAGAGGCAAATCTTCCTAACGGCGCAGCTATGAAGGATCTCGCTTTATACTATTCAAATCTCAGAGAGACCTACTTCAAGGATCTCATAGACCAGATAAAGAGAAATGCAGGGACGGGAAAGCCGTTTATTGCACCTAGTCCAATCCTTTCAGCTTCAGAGCAGGCAATGCTTAAGGCCCCTGATGTTTCTGCTCAGGGCCTACAGAACTTGCTTAGATCAAAAGGATTGCAATTATCAGCCGAGCAGTTCCAGGACTTCTATAACCAGCTTCAGGCTTGGAATGCTGCCGAAGCAAATCTACCTAATGGGGCAGCTATGAAGGATCTTTCAGGTTACTATGACAACTTGAGAAACGCATACTTCAAGAAGCTCCAGGAAGAGGTTGCAAACCAGGCAAACGGGATAAACTCGAAGACAGGATTGCCGTACAAACCAATAACAACCCCAACCCCGCAACTCTCAGCAACTGAGCAAGCACTACTGAAGGCACCAGATATATCTCCGCAAGGGCTACAGAACTTATTGAGGTCAAAAGGATTGCAGCTATCTGCCGAGGACTTCCAGGCTTTCTATAATCAGATAAAAGCGTTCAACGATGCCGAGGCAAATATCCCCAATGGTAATGCAATGGCAGACGTTGCCAAGTATTACGACAACTTGAGAAACACGTACTTCAAAGCAGTTGTAGATGAAATAGAGAGACAGAAGACAGCAATAAATACGAAAACAGGAAAGCCATACCTGCCATTCACTGCGCCAGCTCCTGAGCTTACCGCAGAGCAACAGGCACTGCTATCGTGGAAAAATGCGCTTACGAATCGGGGCCTCGTATCTGGAGAAAACTTTCCAGTGCCAGTGGGAGAACCAGTAACAACTGAATCAGTATATCGTCCAAACTTTCAGTTGATCAACAGACCTTATCTATCAGGCCAGCCTCTTCCAGTTCTCAGAACACCAAACAATATCATGAACGAAGCTGATGCTGAAAGACTTGCATTCCTAAGACAATACCTGACTGATCTATTTAGCAGATTTGGAACAGCTACGCCAACTCCTACCGAGATTCAGAATGTACCAACACCTCCATCTAATCCAGGGCCACAAGGCAATTATCGTGTGACTCCAGGAGGCACAATTGTAGTAGAGCCTACACAGACAATACCAGGAGAACCGCTTATACCAGAAGAGCAGACTAAGTACCCTCCAGCAAGAGTAAGATATTATGGATATGAAGAGCCACCCCCAAGAGCATCAATATACCCAGAGCCAATCATGGCCCCTCTAGTTGAGGAGGAGTTGCCTATCAATGTGCCAGGTGTATTATTGCCTCAGCCAAAGACACTGCAAGCAATAACACCTAAGGCAATCCATCAATTAACATTGCCACCTAAGTATGCAACGCCTACCGCAATAACAACGTATGTAAAGCAGGAACCGATTACAACCACAAGGTTGAAGTTTGGAACACCTCAAGTAACTGTGCAGACTACACCTACTATTCAGCAGACAACGCAGGTTCAGAAATTAGCTACCGCATTGGAAGAGATCCAGCAGCAGGAACTAAAGCAGATACAAAAAGAGAAGGATAAGGATCTGCTTCTCTTGTATCCGCCTAATCGTTACTACACCAAGTTTGCAGGGAAGCCAACAACGGCATATGAGCAGTACCGTTCAATATATTCTCCAAGTCTGCTGCCATTGATATTGCCAAACACCGAGACCCTTGCAGAGAAGTCATACTCTCCTCTAACGGCAGCAGCAGGACTTAGGCCGATAAAGGTTCCAGAAGGGGTGAACGTTCCTTCATATACAAGTGCCTCACCTGGATCTGCTCTATTCCCAGAAATGACATCAACTCAGCAGGCAATAAACCAGGCCCTCGGTTTCAATAGTCAGATAGGCTTCAATCCAAGCACACAGATAATCCAGGATCCAACAGGCATGGTTACGCAGCAATCAATAAATCAGC
Source organism: Microcaldota archaeon (assembly GCA_028866935.1). Taxonomy (GTDB): domain Archaea; phylum Micrarchaeota; class Micrarchaeia; order Micrarchaeales; family CABMGC01; genus JAJZNA01. Next base: position 14,600 of record JAGWHH010000008.1, read on the forward strand.
AAGAAGCTTTACAGGCCCCACCAGGCACAAGTCCGTTCCTTAATGGATCCTTAAATCAGTTGAGCGCAGCAGTCAACGCTTTGACTGCAAACCAGAAAGCAAATACTAACACATCGAATGCAGCTATGGAAAGCCTAGCCTTAGGCAAGGCAGGCGCAGCAACTGCCCCAGCCCTTAACACTGTGGCTCTTACAAATTTCAATAGCTCTTCAGGCCAATATCCAATCGGATCTACAATGCTGCCATCAGGGGCTGCTCTTGCATCAGCCATTGGATATCAACCTCTTCTTGCTTTACTGAATCAGGTGGATCCACATTTCAGTACAAACAACATACAAACAATGTCCACTGCACAGTTGATGAATGCGATAGACAACCTAGGATACAACGACATTGTAGTTATCATGAATCTGTTGAATGTGAACCAAAGGGCAGCAGCACTTATGGATGCAGGATATGCCGATACATATGGGCAGGCCCTCTCCGAGGCGCAGGGCTATTCTGGGATAGGGCTTCCTGGTATAGCTGCGCCTTTCAAGAAGAAACATCTTGAACCGATAACAAATACAAAAGCAAAGGTTATGGTATGACTCAAGATACTAAAGCAATTGATTTCATGAACAACGAGATCACCGTGCTGCACATGCCACAGATGCGCTGCACGTGCTGCCAGGCTGCCGTGGATAACATTGTAGAATGGTTGAGATGCAAATGCTGTCCGTACTGCGATTCTGGGGGCTGCATTAATGATAGAAAAGAAGATCATCGTTTCTTCATTATGTGGAAGGAGCATCAGATGCATCATCCGCCAGGGGAAGAGCTTGAGCCTGGCTTCCTGGATCTTGAAGCAGCAAGGCAGGATATACTGAAGCGTAATGGGTTATTGTAATGGAAGATTTGCATAAGTCCAGGTTCGTTGATTTCATCGTAGAGGGAGACGCTAACGAATGCAGAATCAAGATGCAGACAGAGCAAGGGGATCTTGTAGTGTTTGGCATAAAGGCTTTGAAGATAATTGACAACAGGCAGGCAGCTCCTATGCTTAGACCAGTCAAGAAAGAGTTCTCATCAGGGAACTTTACATTCGAGTAATCAATATGGAAGGATCACCATACATCAACAAAGAAGAGCAGGGCCTCAAGCTGATCAAGGCTGGAGTGGAAAAGCTCCAGGCATCTAAGCAGCCCAAGAAGGAACCACGTGAGCTGAAGCAGATACACCATACTGCATGGTGGCTTGTGGATCTCGTTGATACAGATAAGCAAGTCTATAACATACTGAAGAAAAGTCTTGAGCTGACTGCCAACCCTAAGAGGCCCTTCAGAAAGATAAATGATCTTGCCAGGTACTTTGTCTTTCTGTATCTGTCAGGCGCAAGGAGAAACGAGCTTTTCATAAAAGATCCTACCATAACCAGATACACCAAAGAAGGTTTAACCTTCTGGAAGATAGGAAGGATAAATGAGAAGCACTTCGAAGGGCGCAACCATGACAGAAGAGAATGGCAGGTGAGTGTCTACAGGGCCTGGAATATTTATGAACGTGCATTGTTCGATTACGTTATGGAAGGCAGGGCTGCCCTGACCATTGACTTTGTTGGCCCACTGATCCTGCACAGCATACCTCAGGATAAGCTCAAGTTCGATAAGCTGTCAGATGCGGAGAAGACTGTAGAGATTGACATGCGCTCTGCCAATATAACCAAGGCCATGGCCAAAGTCTTCCGTACCCGCATCACTGATGGGCACACTGTGATAGAGGATGGTGGCATCACACCGCACATGCTCAGGCATACCAGGTGCTACGATCTGCTAATGAACAAAGGGCTGAGGGACGGCCAGGTAGCCCGCATGATCGGATGGCGTGATGTCAAGATGGTTCAGCACTATGCTTACGTTGCACGTGCAATGAGAGAGGAGGAGATGGAGCGCATGTACTTCAACATGCCTGAGCGCAAGACTTCACCAGAGATCTTCAAACCGTCTACCCCTTCAGTGTCTGATGCTTCTCATGTCTGACTCCATGGTGCCCCAACCGTGGAGTCACTATATGTTGCTGCGTTAGCCTACCCCTTTGGCCTCAACTGCATAAGTGCGTATGGGGTACCCTGCCTACCCTCCCCTACCCTAGGCATCGTATGCCATGTGAAGAACGTTTGTCGTTAGAGAAAGGATCCTTCTTACATAATAGTAAGTAATAATGCAGCAGCCAGGCCAGCTTCAAGGATCTTCCATGACCCTAGAAGGAATATGGTAAACAAAAGCTTTGCAGAGGCAGCTCCGAGTTGGCCCTTGATATGGTATTACAACACAGAGTATTGATTATACTGTGCATTTAGAATGCCAGCCCAAAGTTTTTCCACTACAGCTAATATATACACACACCTTCAGTTCTATATAAGGGGGTACCCTTGAAAAGTTGAACATCCTGGCAATTTCAGCGCATAAGCAGCAAACCTCCTGAGATTTCAAACTAGTCCCTACTAGAAGCTCAAACGCTGTCACTAGGGCAAGCGAAAGGGCCTTTAACGCATTCCAGAGCCATGAAAGGCTTTGCTGCGCTAGAATCGCATTTATACGCAAAGGAATAGCTAAGCACTTAGCAAAGGTAAAATGTAATACAAATAAGAGATGAAGGCAGGATAATAAGCCCTTCAGGTCAGCAATCCTGATTATCCAGTTGGATAGGGAAAGTGTGAGGCTTCAAAGTCTCACGATTCTGCCAGTGCCACAGAGAGAGAAGCACCAACCTCGTGGCACACTTCATGTTCATTGTACCACCAACAATACATGGGCAGCTAGAGGATATAAGGCTTCTTGTCCTAAGCTGAGATGTCTGGCAGGTCGTCAAGCATTGACTTGACAGGATCAGGGAGAGGGATCTTTGGATTGTAGTTTAATAGGCGGGTGCATCCGTGCTCGCACCTAAGACTATGGCCTCCGTTTGGCTTTACATGCTCGCTGCGCAGGTAGTTGCCTATCTTGTATTTTCCAACCAGGCATCCGCATGGACAAGGGAGCCTGGCCCTGTGATGATTGCCTGTTGGAAGGTTGGCATGTATAAACGCTTCCCGTTCTTCTGGATTGTCAACTGCTGAAACGTAGATGTTGCGGTTGAAGGTTGTAGGCTGCTTCCTAAGCCAGAGATACTCATAGCGCAGGCTGGATGAGAGTTTGCCTTTGACCTTGTTGGCAATCATGCTAACTGAAGCCTGATCAGCAATCTCAAGCTGGAAAGAGATATAGTTGGATCTTGGACTTAGATTCGAGCTTCTGCATTTATTGCGCAGCACCTCACGGCGTACAATACTGCGAACCTTCTCCGTAGGAATTGGGAATAGAAGATCCTTCTTGCCCTGGACAACAAAAACTATGTAATATTTCATGGCACCACGTTAGGTTTCTCTTTTTTGAGAATCTCCACTTCTCTATGTAATTCGCCTAATTTATAAAACAGGCCAGTGGTTATGATGATTGACGCTGTAGCACTTGCAATACCGAAAACTCCTGCCAGTATAGCTGAGGCAGCACCAAGATACAATAAAAACCCGTAGTTGTTGTACCCTTCCCGCAATCGCTCTAGGTGATCATGGATCTTTCCATGAACCAGGATCCTGGCTAAGGGCTTGATTATTTGCATTATCTGATACCTCCTGGCCTGCGCCTTGGCAGATTCAATCTTCTGATGATATCTCCTAAGGTCGTCATGTTCACATCCAATGCGTAGCTGATTTCCACGTTGGTCATGTTTGTCTTTCTGAGCTTCCTGACTTTTGCAACCAGCTTTGGTTCAAGTTCTGGTTTCTTTTTTGGCTTCCTGTGGAACCTAATGTGACAAGCATTGCATAGATGCATTATGGCAGGTTTCTTGCATATCATGCATTGGGCTTTCATATTGACACCTCATCAGATCCAGATAGGAATCTTATCGCACCTATTCTCCTAACGATCCTTGCCTTGGTTATAAACATCTGTCTCTGCAAATCAGCAACGGCTTCTGCATAAGACGGATCCGATAATTGAAGCAAGTATTTCCTGGTCTTCTCTGATTTGTTGTAAAGCTCTTCAAATTCAAGATCAATCTCGTCTTGTAGCGTTGGCATATTTATTCATCATCGTTTGGTTCATCGTCAAAATCGTCGCTCTCGTCGTCTAAATCAGCCTCGTTAAAGTCGTCGTTTTCTTCATCTTCGTCGTAGTCGTCGTCTCCTGGCTTTGGCTTTGGTTTTCGTGTGCTTTCGAGTTTTGCCTTCCTTTCTGCCTCTGCCTTCAGCCTTTCTTCTTCGGCATCGTGGAGCTGCTTCATATTGTCTTTGAACTCGTCCTTGGCCTTCTGCATCTTCTCGGCTTGGAGTTTCCCATCTGGACGTGATAACTCTAAGATCCTATTTTGAGCTTCACGTGTTGTTGGCAGTGCTGCGATATCCGCATCGCTAAGGCCCAACTCTCTGAGCCTTTGCTTTTGTGTTTCAGTTGGTTCGTCCATCATCTTCTCACTATTTTAACGTGATAATTCTTGAACATACGAGAGAGAACACGGTATGGGATATCTTTTTTGTTGCAGGTTTCTGGACAGATAAACCAGGGACAATGCCGTGAGGCCAGTCCTATCCACCTACTATGACAATGGTTGCATTCGACTTTGACGTTCTTTTCCAGAAAATCGAGAAGGGTTACTCTATATTTTTCTGCCGTCAAATTCAGCCTCTTACGTCGGTATTTTTCTTTACCTCTTTCGTATGCGCTCTCAACTGGTAGCTGAGGGTTTTCCTTGAAATATCCAAGGATCCTGATAGAATGGCTGCAAGCTGGGCATCTCATTAACCTATCATCGTCTTGCCTGCTCATGTTTCCAAAAGGCCCTCGGTCTATTGCGCCTTTGCATTGGCACAAGCATGTTGGTACTAGGCAGTTTTCACACATTATTTTCCCTCTTGTTTTTGCTCTGGACGGCGTAGACTAGGATGTACTTTTGACCAATCTATCTTATTCTCGGACATGAGGTTGATCTCTATAATATTGCTTACCAACACTGTATAAGGCTCTCTAGTTGAAGGAGCTTCCAACTGCACATGAGTAGCGTTGCAATCAGCGAACCATGCAATGGCCCTTCTCCTTCCCACTGCGCTGTTGAACTCGATTATTACGAAATGCTGTTTATAAGATTCATACATGCATATCACCCCCGCTTGTTTTTGATTTAGGCAACGGATTTTTGCAATCGCAATACTTGCCATGTATAAATGGGAAGGCGTGGACATACCTTGTTCGTTGCGGTGGAAGTATACCTGGTGGAACTTTTTCAGAATCTAATCCTACATGATTGCAGCCATTGCATATGAAGTGGGACGGATCATCAAGATGGGGATTCTTCTGCAATTCTTCAAACTGGTTCTTTCGATATTCTTCAAATTCCTTGGCCGCCATCTCCTTCGTCTTGTAGTCTGGATGTATAACTACTATGTTATTTCTTTCAAATGCAGCATCAAAGCGGGTGTCTGGAGTTACCAGTATTGCTATATTTTTCCATTTGCGCTCGGTACGGCTGCGGTAAATATTTATCTGCCTGAGTGTCTCCCCATAATTTATTATTGCCTTGTATTCTACTACAAAATCACGTTGGAAAAAGTCTGAATCATTATGGGGAGACATCAAAGTTAACGTGAGAATGCCATCTGGAAAGACATCTGGATATCCCTTAAGACAAGGCTCCTCTTTGTATTTTATTGCAGATCCGACTATATAGGATCCAGTAAGCTCCCCAGCGATATGTTTTATTGCTGGGCTTAGGGCATGGCTTGGATCCTGGCTAACCCATAATGCTATTTCATCATGTTTGGCATTCAGATCACCGTTGTCAAACCATCGTTTGTTTATTTTGGCCATGTCATCATCAATTGGTATAATGTTTAAGGGTAGTAGGATCCTCGATTGTACATAAAGTTGGACACACTAAGGTATCCTCGTGTGCATCAAGCTCTATGTATGCTGCGACAGGATCTACACAATCCTCAGCTCTCACCAGCTTTTCTCCACAATATTCGCATTCTTTGTTGGACATGATATCACTCTTCATTATCGTATTCCCGCAATCTCCACCTGCTCCTGAAAGGCTCATAGTAAATTTCTCCCTGCGACTCCAATGTACCTAAAGCGTCTTTGTAAGCTGATAGTGGGTAATAAGGAATGTTCTTTGTCAGCCAGTTTTCTAGTTGATGCCTGTCTCCCGCAGGAATCTCAAGTGCCTCCTGGTTCCTGATTGCATCAAGTATCACTGTAAAAACTGGCTTGTTTTTGAACTTGGATAACCCTTCTGGAATAGAAGGCTCCTGAGCCTGTGGGGAGGGAGGCATAGGGATAGGATAAGCAGTAAGGTCAACCAGATCTAGGGCCGTAATGGGCAAATGCTGCGAAATGAGGGCCTCAGCAAGCTGTGCTAGCAGTCTTACTGCTTTACCAACATTACCAAGGTTTTCCCCTATCTCTCTTTCTATTTTATCTATATTCAAATTCCAAGCGGGGGTGCGGAAGAATGTTGGTAATGTAGGTAAACTTGCACCATCAGGTTGTCTTTTCTCATATTGTTTTAGAAAGTCTTCCCAGCTAGCATATCTTGCTTGCACCGCAAGCTTGTCTGGATCTGGCTTGTAATTTTTGGCTCTCAACCCCTTTATCCAGTGCGCACCTTGCACACGATGCTCAGAAAAGGCAAGCCCAGAAGCGTTTAGGGTCATTCTGAATGCCTTTTCAGTCTCCTCTAGCAAGCCTTCTTGGGTCACGAATTTGGTGTATGCATCCCACAGATCAGCTTTTGGCATGTCAGCTAGTGGATCTGCTTCTAAGCATTGCTCTATGAAGACCTTGGCCGAATCGCTCTTGCGATCATACATAGATGCAGTTTCCTCAGGCGTAGGAGCAAAAGTAAAGTCGTCCCTTGCAATAAGAAGAGGTAGAAAGTAGTCCACTAGCAAGTTGAATAAACCTGCCAGCTCCTCTTCGGTGGTTATCTCGGCCTTCAGATTCCTGTTTACATTGCCCTTCTCTGCTGAGAAGACATTCTGAAGATAAATTATCAGCCAGCTTCTGTAAAATGCTCTTGTATCATCCTGCGTCTTAGGGAACTTGTTTGCGCTGAAGAAGTTCCTTGCCTGTGGCACAAACTGGAATGCTGGCTTATTTTTTTCTTCTACAGTGAGAACGTCCCCTCCTCTCATGGCCTTTAGGAACCCTGTATCAACTAGCGGTTTGTCAGGCAGATCACCAGCAACATTTACGAGCTTCCCATATAATGCAGAGCGCATGAAGCGGTTGAATTGTAGCTGATCAAGAGTTACGCTAGATGCATTGTCAGCACCGACAAAATCAATGACCAGGGCAAGAAGCACTGATTTACCATTCTCCCCTTCACCCCACAGCAATACAAGCTTCTGAAATCTGTTTGTAGGTAGCAGGATCCAACCAAAAGTTTCTATTATGGTCATATACTTCTCGTAATCTGGTTCTGATATGCTCCAGAAAAAGTCCAAAATCTTCTTTGGCTTTGCATCTTTAATGTATGAGAATGGCAATGCAACTGTAAACATATCCTTAGGGTCGTGGTCAACGAGCTTCTTTGCTTTTACTAAGTATGTTCCATTCTTGAGATTAATGTGTATTTCTCCATCCAGATCTTGATAGACAGAACCATGCATCTGGTCTCTGTTTACATAACTAGTTCCGATTAGGTATGATCTCACTTCTGTAAGATATTTATCTTTGTAAAGTATCCCTAACGAGTTGCAGATGGTTTCTCTGATTACAGCCTCTCCATTCTTATCATACTTTCCTGCCTTCTCATCGTAGACCATTATTTGTCCAGTATCTCTGGTTGCGATCACTTCGTGAGTCTGTTTGAAATAAGCTACGAATGCAGGCGCATTAAAAGCGTCTCCAATGAAGTAGACTAACTTTTTCTTAAGGGTTCTACGCTTACATCCTGGACATACAGAAGGTATTTCAGAAGTCCCTAGTGTAACTTTAAGCTTGACTCCGCAAAACTCGCAAGCAAGTTCTAGTATTTGAATTTTTATTGTTTCCTTTAGTTCAGGATATTTTTCCTGAAGCCTTTCAAGGGCCTCTGGGAATCTCTTTAATTCGTCTATTTCCTGAGAAGTAAGCTCCTCTTTATCTATAAGCTTCTTATCAAGGGCCTCGAATATAAGGTCGTTTGTCATGTCGCTCATACCATACCACCTCCCAACATGCCGTTTATCTTAGCAACCGCCTCATCTGGATCCATATTATAAAAAGGATTTTTCTTGTTGTCTTCAGCCTGGCGAGCTAATATTGCAGAAGCAACTGTTGTAATTTTGTCGCACAATTCCCTTATTTTAACGACATGTTGTCCATCCTTGATATTGTGTCGCTTTATTGTCACGTACTCTCTGAGAAGGGTATCTACATCTCTAAATCTAAAATAAGTTATCCAATGCTCCTTGTCATAAATCTGATTTATGTGATATCCACCGCCCCATTTCTGCATCTTGTAATTCAGCGCATAGCAATCAGGATTTTGATATTCTGATTCTGGAATGGCATCATAGTATTTTATCCAGCGTTCTATTGTACGTTCACTCCTGCTAAAAGTAAATGCCATGAGTTGTACAAATTTATTTTTAGGTCTGCCTCTTCTTGATTTTAACGACACTTCATTTCTAGACCTTTCACCAGGTATTTTGTTCGTTGTCATTGTCTTACCTATAAATTATTTTTTATTCATACTTTTTCCTGCGCTTTCCCAGGCCCGTCCCTCACATCTACAAGCACGAACCCATTGAAACCTAATTTGTACCGCTTAACGTCAAGGGTGATCTCTTTGCCCACCAGATCCTCGTACCTGGTCATATGATACTTGATCTTCAGCGTCTGCTCTGCCTTGAAGCCCAACCTATACTCACGGATTATGCCCTTATCGTCAACTTCGTAGAATGCGTCCTCCACCTGCCTGCCGTGCTCTTCCTTGAAAGGGAAACGTCCTAGGAACTTGCTAACCTTGACTGTTACTCTGGTTTCCGCTATGAACGATTGCGCATCAAGCTTGTCCGATTCTCCAAAAGTGTGTTGTGTCGTCATGTTTTTACCTCTGCTTTCTTCACCGCTACCTTAACAGGTTTGCCTGCCCAAACGGAAAGCTTTTCGACAAATGCCTTCTCCTCTTCAGTTAAACTTGGATCCTTCTGTAAGTCTGGCAGAGCAGTATAAACTCTTTTGCAAAGTTTCGTTAATGCACTATTTTCTGCCATTATCATCATTCTCTCAAAGGATGTTTGGCCATCCACTCGTTAAGCGCAACTCTTAGAATATTCGCTTTCGTATATCCATTCTCAACGTACTTCTCAAGTTTCTCGTCTTGCTTTTGTGTTATTCTTGTAAGAAATTTTACCATTGAAGACTTTGACATTGTATCAACTTCTAATTTCAATCTTTATTTGCCTACGCAATTGCGTACGATAGATATTGCTTCCGATATATTTATATATCTTCGCTGCACAATAGGCATAGTTCTACTGAATTGAGTTGGCATCATGAACCAAGAACTATTGCAAAAACAAAAGATTATAGTCGTAGATTTTCTAAGTAGAGGAAATTTTACTGAAATGATCGGAAGTCTGACCAAGAATGAAACAGATGTATTGAGATTGCTTATTCTACATCATGAAGCAATAGCAATACGGACTATACGGAACTTCATCGTGTTCAATCTTGGCATGAAAAACAAGAGCACACTACTAAAGGCTAATAAGATATCTATATTAGAAATGCCTGAAGGTGGAATAAAAGAAAAGACCAGATATCTAGCTAATCTTGCCAACACCATATCCGATCCAAAAAAGCTAAAAGTACTTTTAGTGTTTGCTCCTGATTCTACCTTAATAAGCCAAGGTATTCCTCCAATGAGTCTTACTGAGAAGATAGACACATTAGAAAGTGTATTGAAAGACTCAGGAGTATCCGTCCCTTCCTGGGATGCTATCAAGAATGCAGTAGATAACTTAGTTTACTTGACTTTAATTCAACGGAAGCAGAGCAAGAAGTCAGAATGGGCCTATGAAGTCTCTCCAGTTGTTTACAAGTTATGGAGAGAAGAGCTTGAAAGGGTAAGCGGGAGATCAAACAGGACAGACGCCGAATTACGTTCCTTTCTGTTTTCCTTCTGATTTGTGAATATCTGACTTATTTTCTACAAAGAAAAGCATAAAATAGTTAGAGTACATATACTTTATCGGGGATATGCATGACAAACCAGAGGGAAAGGGAACTCATAGATAGGATAATCAAATTCAGGAATGAGCGGGCTGGGAGTAGCACACTTAGAGGGCATATCCCACCAAAAATGGCAGCGAAAGTGTTGGAAAGGCATTATGGAATGCTGCTCACCGCAGTAAATAACAACCAGGACAGGTTTAATGAGGATGTTGCATATATCTCACGCAAAAGCAACGATAATCTGAGGTGGAGAGTGGCCCTTGGCTTTAACAACGGCCTGCCTTTCGTCAAAGTCGAATTCGGGAACTACGGGTAATGAACATGGGGTTTCTTTTTGAGTTTAGAAGAGAAGACGACAGGACAAGGGAGCAGGAAGAAGCCATATATACTGAGATTTATTCGAAATTCAATAAGAAATTCTCAGAGACCGTAACTGCGATACAGAGAAAGAACAAGGATGGCTACCCTTCCAGGTATCTATTAGTAGAAGGCACTTTCAGAACTACAAAGTACATATATGCTCAAGCAGTAGCTGCTTATTCTTGCCAATTTTATGAAGCTTCGGCAGCCTTATGCAGAGAAACTATAGATGATGCACTATACACCGCATTACAGTTTAATTGGAGTGATAAAATGGGGAGCAGTAAAAACATTGTAGACGGGCAAAAGTTAAGAAATCTTGCAATAGAAGCTGAGCTTTTTGATTCGAATAAAGATAACGAATACCTGGCTAAAATAGAGGAATATCGGAGACTTGGCCATACTGGAATCCACCTCTCCCCCAGGAAAGATAGGGAACGTGAAGAAAAATGGGAAGAATGGAGAAAAAATTATAAAGGCGAAGAAATATCCGAGCCAGATGCAGTGATCCCATACCTCCAAGAACATGAAGTTAGGGCCTCGATAGACGCTACAGGAGATTTTGTCATAGCTGTCGTTAATAACCTTTTTACTTTGCTAGCTGGCCTAAAAGGGGTAAGTGAATGAACATAAAGAAATCAATCCTAAAGCTACTTCCTAGAGCATTAAATAAAAGGTTAGGGCTTGATGAGATAATGATTGAGGATATGATGCTTAAGATGGAAGAAAACGGGAAGGATAACCATGCCTAGGAAAAAACGTAAGCCAAAAGCAGTGACAGTCACAAAACGGTATAAAGACAGGAAGATACAGCTAATTTCTCTAATGATCACAGTCATGGGCATCATGACTGCGATAAAGGTAGGTACTCAGGACTCACTTGCACCTGGAATGATCCTTCTATTCGTATTCTTCATAATATTTGCTTTCACGTACTACATAGCTGTAGACCGACTTGAACTTCTTATCAAGAGATATCCCAGAGGCTGGAAACACTTTTACAATGTAACCAAGATATTTACTGGTGCATTGTTTGCTGGGTTTCTAGCCTACTTCGTAGGCATATCGCAGGCCCTGAGCAGCCAGCCAGAGTTTGCAGTGCCTATAATGATCCTGTATTATATACTATTGACGGCTTTGTTCTTCATAGCACTTAGCTGATTGTCTGCTTTGAGTTGATATCATGCCAAATCATGATGGAATAGCATTTGATCCTGCGCTAGTTGATACTACAGGAGTTGCGGGGTACAATAATAGGCTTACCGTGCTTATTCATACGAAGATAGAGGTTCCAATAGTACCGCTAAGTGCATCAACAGATGGCACTCTGAGAAAAATCTATATAGAAAGTGTCAAGGATTACCTTTATGGCCTGCCTAACTCGTCTATAGTAATGACAGTAAGGTTTTTCCAATTGGTTGCCAGGGACAGGTTCAGGCAAGTGGAAAATAAGCCCACTGCAAAGCCAGATGTAGAGGATCTCGTAAGTTGGACGGCAAAGCACTTAGGCGAAGACATCAATACACGGGCCTTTCAGATCATGCGTAATTATGTCCATACAGAAACGCTGATTGAAGATGCTGATGCGCTAGAGGCGATAAGACACATATCAAAACTTGCAAACAAACTCTACCCGTATACTAGCGTAAATCACAATAGCTATTGTGGCAGATGCAGAATATATCATACATATACCTTCAATAAAGCGGATTATTACCTAGGTAATGCACTTGATATCGCCTGTCCTACGTATCCTGCATTAAGGCACATAGAAAAAGTCAATTTATAATCAATTCAGATCTGTTGCTTCCTTTTCAGCGTAGAATACTAAACATATCCATTCATTATCAGCCAGTTTTCTTTCTTGCAGAAACCTTTAAATATCATAATGTAT
>JAGWHH010000090.1 GCA_028866935.1 Microcaldota archaeon
ATCGCTGACAAAGATTGCAAAATTAAGAAAGCTAAAAATAGCATACGTGAAAAGCGCCCAGCCAGCGGTCTACTGCGATGACAATTTCGACAGCTTTGTTGAGTGGTCAAACAGGCAGACCGCATTATCGATACTTGGTTACAGTACAAATCTGTACTTTGGGCTTGCATTCTACTGCGCAGAAGCGCTTCTTTTGGTATCAGGAGTTGCCTTGACCTACCTGCTCTCCCCGATTTTCATGATTCTACTTCTTCATTTTGTCAGGAGCGAGTCAAACACATACCGTAGGGCAGATACAAACGATGCGGCTGTGGGGATAATAGTTGCAATAATGCCTTTCATCTACCTTGCGAACCTTATCTCCGCAAGCTTCATGCGAAGCATAACCTGGAGAGGCACAGAATATAGGATAAAATAGCTACGTGTTTGCGTCAACAAACCTTATGTTGGCCTCTATGAGTTCCACTGTGTTGTCAAATGAATGCCTTATGTCGTCCCTCCAGTTTTTCTTTTCCTTAAAGAACTTAAGTACCTCTTCCTTGTCGCTCCTGTTATCAATTGAAGCGAGATTATCAACATACCTGCCTATCATATGGGTGCCGCTTGCATGAATCTTGTTAAGCTTGTGCCAATTTTCCTCTGTCCACTGCAGGATGATCTTCTTTCCAACAGGGTTTGAGGAGCATATTGCAGGAATGATGTAAGAGTCCTGAAGCCTTACGCGCTTTGACATAGAGAATTCAAGCGAGTCAAGCAGCAAGTCCTTGTCCTTGAACATGGAAAGCGACCTAAGGTACCTTATCTTCTCTTCAGGTATCTTTTCTTTTTCGTAGCGCTCCTTAAGCAGGTCAACTACCTTTTCGCCCTCTGACCATGCAGCAATTGTGTAAATTGCGCCCCTTATGTTTGTATCAATCTCGCTCTTTCCCTCCACATAAGAGTAAAACATCTCAGTTGCACGCTCTACTATGGAACGGTGTCCGGACATTGCAGATCTGACCAGCGCAGCAGGACGCATAAGCGTGTCATGTGGGCTCTCATTCTTCTTTACAGACCATCCCAGCTTGTCTACAAGCTCGTTGCTGTACCTCAGGCACAGCTCCTTTACTTTAGCGTTGTCATAGTAGTAGAGCATGTTGTATAGCCCGCTAAGGTGGCCAAGCACATCAGAGTTAAGCGGGTATTGTGCGTCAAAGCAGTACTTATCCACAAAGCCAAGGTAGTCATTGACATTTGCCCTTCCTGATCTAGATAAGGCATACATGTCATGCTCCACACCCCAAGCATCAGCAGGATCAAGCTCCTTGGATGCGATAAGCCTGCCTAGCCTATGTACATCTTCATTATCATAACTTACCCTGTAAAGCCCGTTCTGTCCGTAATTAAGCTTTACCCAATCCTCGTTCTTTACACCAATTGCCATTCTCTTCTTGCCAAATAGCATCTCTTTCTTCTGTCCGGAAACAACGTAATTTACTGGTATTGGCCAGATGGTATTGTCAGAGAGATTCTTCAGCAGGAAATACCTTTTCTGCTCCAATTCAACCTTGTTATCAGTGCGTTTCACACTCACTATCGGATATCCGGGTTTGTCTATCCAAAATCCTGCAACTCCGTAAACATCAATCTTCTTGGCCCTCTTTTTGGCAACCTTGTCTATCGCACGCCAAAGGTCGTACTTGGTGGCGTTCGAGTAAGAGTTTTCTTTAAGGTATGCATGCAGTCCCTGCCTAAATGTGTCCTCTCCAGCATAATTTTCTATCATGTTCAATACTGTCCCTCCCTTCTCATAGCTTATCTCATCAAAAAGCTGGTCTACCTCTGTAGGGGACTTGACATCAACGCTTATCGGATGGGTCGATTTGAGCTGGTCAGCCCCAAATGCAGTTGCTATTGTGTCACTTATGTACTCTATCTTGACCTTCCATTCGGGAAAGACCTTGTCCATGGCTTTAGATGCCATGAAGGTTGCAAAACTTTCATTTAGCCATAGGTCGTTCCACCACTTCATAGTAACAAGGTCACCAAACCACTGGTGCGCAAGCTCGTGTGCGATTACTTCTGCGACCCTCTGCTTTCCTGCCAGCGATGTATTCTCATCAGCCAATAACGCAACCTCCCTAAAAGTTATAGCGCCCCAGTTCTCCATCGCCCCTGCCGCAAAGTCCGGTATTGCAAGGAAGTCTACCTTAGGAAGTGGATAAGGTATTCCAAAATAGTTTTCATAATATTTTATGAATTTTGCCGCATACTCCAAAGGCAGCTTTGCAAGAGCCTTCCTTCCCGGCGTTGTAATTATGCGTATCTTTGTCTTTCCTGAAGATCCGCTTACATAATCATAGTTCCCTACTCCAAGATAGAGAAGGTAAGTTGACATTATTGGAGATTCTTCAAATCTTACCTCCTTCTTCTTGCCGATATTCCGCACGTTTTTAATCGGCATGTTTGATATGCAATCAAGGCCTCTGTCTACAGTAAGTGTCACATCAAACACTGCCTTAAATGCTGGTTCGTCAAAGCAGGGGAATGCATTTCTTGCGTTTGCAGCCTCAAACTGTGTGCTAAGAATGTACTTTTCTTTCCCATTTTGAATGTACTTGCTCCTGTAAAATCCATACATTCCATCGTTGTTTATCCCAGTGAACTCTATCTTTATTTGAACTTCTCCAGATACCGGCTTCTTGAATTGAAGAACTGCCTCCTGCATTTTATCGTTTAACTTTACAGACGCTTTTTGTCCCTGCCCATTCGAAACGACCTCGGCTTTCTTTATTGTAAGCTCTTTGGCATTTAGCCTTACTAGGTTAGTGACCTTCTTTACGTGCACTTCAATTGTCTCAGTGCAGTCGTACTTGAATTTTTTCAAGTCCGGTCTAAAGTTCAGCGTATATTTTGAAGGTATTACGTTATCTCCTAGCGTCTGATACTTTTCAT
>JAGWHH010000091.1 GCA_028866935.1 Microcaldota archaeon
TTTTCCGACGATATTAAAGAGAGAGAAACCCCAAATTTTATATTCGATAGAAAGATTCTTAATTTGTCAACTTCCTATCAGCTGCAAATGCGCCTAGTTTTCCCTAACTGCATCAATGCTCTTCTTTATCCTCTTTCTGAGCAATAACAGTGCCCCGCCTATAGCTACAGTTGCAGCTGCAATGACCGTATCCAGGACGGTATCGTGAGAGTATATTGCTGCATGCGTCTCAAGACCCATTACCGTAAGATCTCCCACAAATGCAATATTTACAACGCGTAAGTCCCTCCTGAGCTGCTTAAGCGCATCTATCTTCTCCTTGAGTGAGATGAGATCCTTTTCTAAATGAAATGGATTGCCGTTAAATCTTGGATTGTACTTTCTGTGTACCATTCACTTACCTTGTATTGTGTTTCGTGAGCCTATCTTCACTCTTTTGTTCCTTAAGAGGTATGTGCGCAGGGCAATGAATAGAGTTAGTATTATTACAGCAAGGAAAGGCCAGTAGTTCATAATTCCCGTATTTGTATGCGCAGTGCTTACTGCGAGAGGGGCCAGTGTGCTGTAGTAAAGTCCGTTCATTACGTAATATGCAGCAACAGACCCGCCTGCGCTTACGTTCCCAGGACTATAAGATATCTTGAATGCCGTAGTGCTTGTTGCATGAGGGCCGAGCATTACATGCTGCGTAAGGTTCCTGTTATATGAGAAGATGGGAGGGAGTATCAAGGCAATGTTTGCATTGATTGTGCTATTTCCAGTATTGGTTATATCTGCGGTTATCTCTGATTCGTTGCTTCTTATGCTAGCAACGCTGCTCGTTATTTTTATGTTTGACAGAGTAGTGCTTGCAAGGTTTGCCTGGCATGGGAAGGCTGCATAGTAGGTATAGCCGTCTTGCAGGTAATTTACAAGTAAATACGCAGGTAGGCTTCCCTGCTGGTATAGGCTTGCAAGAGAGATGCTTATTGTGTTTGTTGCCCCAGGGCGCAAAGTGCCTATGCTGTACTGCTTTGGCGCATAATTTACACCTAGTATGTGAAGGCTGACTCCGAGGTTCTGTCCTGCCTCATTTCCGCTGTTTATGATGGAAAATACGAGAGTGTTGTTTGAAGGGTTTGATAGGCAGGTGCCCGTAAGCGTTACTGTGCCTGCATTTGCCATGCTCATGGCGATGAACATTAAGATAATTTTAGGGATCTTCATTGAGACTACTTTTTAGTTTAAATCTTATTCAGAGATAGTATTTATAAAGAATAAGAAAGAAAAGAGATTTGGGTGCCATTTTGGAAGTTGCGGATATTCCTATAGGCTTGAGTTATAACGACGTACTGCTTGTTCCTAAGAAGTCCAGTATTGAATCCAGAAAGTCTGTTAGCACCGCAACCCAAATAACCAAAGGGATATCACTAAACATTCCGATAATAACCGCAAACATGGACACAGTTACAGAATCAAACATGGCCATAGCAATTGCAAGAGAGGGAGGGCTTGGGATAATACACAGGTTCATGACAGTTGAGAGAGAGGCTGAAGAAGTAAAGAGAGTGAAGAGAGCGCAATCTTACATCATAGACAATCCGTACAGCATAAGCCCTAATGCAACAGTAGGAGATGCAAGAGAGATCATGTCAAAGAACGACGTGAGCGGGCTTCTTGTTGTAGACCAGAAGAGAAGGCTTCTTGGAATACTCTCTGACAGGGACATCAGGTTCGTAAAGGACGACAAAATGCTCCTGTCAAGGGCAATGACCCCGCGAAAACGCCTGGTAGTAGGCAAGCCGGGAATATCTCCTGATCAGGCACTTGAAGTGCTTGACAAGCATAGGCTTGAGAAGCTGCCTATTGTTGACAGCAAAGATATAGTCAGGGGATTGATAACTTCAAAAGACATTTACAAAAACGTCATATCTGAAAAATCGGCAAAGGACAGGCGCGGCAGGCTTCTTGTGGGCGCGGCAATAGGCGTAAAAGGAGATTACATAGACAGGGCAAATGCGTTGGCAGATGCAGGAGTGGACCTCCTAGTACTTGACATAGCGCATGGGCACTCGGACAGCGTAATTGAAGCAATAAAGAAGATAAAGAAGGAGACTGGCGTTCCAGTAGTTGCAGGAAATGTTGCAACCAAGCAGGGCGTTGATGACCTTGCAAGGGCTGGAGCTGACGGAATCAAGGTAGGGATAGGCCCAGGGGCTGCATGCATAACGCGCACTGTGACAGGTGCAGGAATGCCTCAGCTTACAGCCGTACTAAGCTGCGCAGAAGCTGCAGACGGGTACGGAATAAAGGTAATTGCAGACGGCGGGATAAAGAACTCGGGTGACATAACAAAGGCTCTTGCTGCAGGGGCAGCAGCGGTGATGATAGGAAGCATGTTCGCAGGCACTGACGAGAGTCCTGGATACTTCGTGACTAGGAACGGCACAAAGTACAAGGCGTATAGGGGCATGGCATCGTTTGGCGCAAACATAAGCAGAAAGAAGGTAGACAAGACAATAATAGACCCTCAGGAAGCATTCGACATAGTTCCAGAGGGAGTTGAATCATCATTGCCATACAAAGGCAGCGTAAAGGAGGTAGTATACCAGCTCGTGGGCGGGGTGAAATCTGGGATGAGCTATTCAGGTGCTTCTACCATCGAGCAGCTGAAGAGGAATGCCAACTTTATAAGGTTGACAGCGAACGCGTCAAAGGAGAGCTATGAGAAGCTTTCGCAGTACTGACCACCTATATTTTTACAAAAATGCATAGCAGAAAGCCCACGATTTCCAATCGTGGGATGAATGCGAATGGTTTGCAATTTGATAGAAGT
>JAGWHH010000092.1 GCA_028866935.1 Microcaldota archaeon
CATTGAGTCAGCAAAACCCAAGATATACGTAGTTGGGGCAGGAGGCAGCGGTTCTAATACAGCGACGCGCATGTCTGAGCTTAACATCGAGGGGGCCAACGTCATAGCCATGAATACTGATGCGCCTCATCTTGCAAGGACAAAGTCCCACAGGAAAATCCTCCTTGGAAAGAAGACAACAAGGGGCCTTGGAGCAGGAAGCGATCCACGGATGGGGGAAGAGTCTGCAATTGAGGCAAGAGAGGACATAAAGCACGTCATTGGCGATGCACAGCTTGTATTTATCACATGCGGACTTGGAGGTGGAACAGGAACAGGATCCGCACCCATAATCGCGCACCAGGCGAAAGAGGCAGGCGCGCTTACTGTTGGCGTAGTAACGCTTCCATTCTCAAGTGAAGGGAAGATAAGAATGAGGAATGCGCTTGAGGGATTGCAAAAGCTCAAGAGGGCTACTGATACAACCATCATAATTCCAAACGACAAGCTGCTTTCAGTTGCTCCAGACCTTCCTCTTAACATGGCATTCAAGATAAGCGACGAGATACTTGCAAACGGCACAAAAGGAATAATCGAGATGGTAACAAAGCCTGGAATGGTAAACCTTGACTTCGCCGACCTGAGGAGCGTACTAAAAGATTCAGGATATGCCGTTATAGGCATGGGAGAATCAACTTCAATGCAGAACAACGACAGGGCAACAGTTGCAATAGAGAATACCTTAAGGAGCCCGCTTCTTGATGTAGACATTTCAGGAGCAAAGAAGGCGCTTGTCAATATAATCGGAGGAGATGACTTGACATTGAGGGAAGCAGAGAACATATTCCAGAACGTATCAAGCAGGATAAGTAGCGACGCATTGCTGAAATGGGGGGCAAGGATAGACCCCAAGATGCAGAAGAACTCCCTTAAGGTCATGGTAGTGCTAAGCGGCGTGGAATTCGCTGATTACACGGAAAACGGGATAAAGCAGAGGATAACCGAGAACCAGGACATCGACCTAGACCAGATATTTGAGAACTGATTCTGATCGCATGAACTTTAACTTCAATCCTATCGCTAAGCTGAAAAGCTTCTATGCCGACGCAAAGCATGTGGCAAGCGTAAGCTACAAGCCAGACACAGACACTTTCAGAAGGACGCTGAAGATAGTGCTTCTTGGAATAATAATACTTGGCATACTCGGGTTTCTGATATACGTCATAATAAACAATTTTATTCTTGCTGTTCCTTAACATCATGTTAACATGATGATGACTTATGGAAGTAGAGATTGACTTTACAAAGTCAGCTCAGGGTAACGCTGATTACTACTTCAAGCTATCAAAGAAACTGAATAAGAAGTCAGAGGGCGCAGCCGTAGCAGTAGGCGACCTTGAAGCGAAGAGGTCAAAGATAGCCGCCATTCCAAAGCCTGAACGCAAGATAAGGAAGATAGAAGAGAGAAAGTGGTTCGAGAAGTTCAACTGGTTCAATACGAGCAAAGGAATGCTTGCAATAGGCGGAAGGAGCGCAGTGCAGAATGAGCTGATAAACTCAAAGTATTTTGAAAGCAACGACCTATTCTTCCATGCGGACATATTCGGCGCATCCGTGGTCATACTCAAGGATGGATTAACCGCTTCAAGAGAAATAAAGGAGGAAGTAGCCCAGTTCTCTGCATGCTTCTCAAAGGCCTGGGAGAACAGCATGTCCTCCGTAAACGTGTATTCGGTAAAGAAAGACCAGGTCTCGAAGTCCAAGGAAAAGGGATCTCTTGGCACAGGAAGCTTCCTTATAGAAGGAGAGAGGGAGTGGTTCAAGGGAGTAGGCCTGGAACTATGCGCATACAAAGAAGATGGGGATGAGAAGCCTTGCATAGTACCGGCCTCAACATGCATGGCAATGGGTGTCAGGAAATTTGTCCTGCTTAAGCCAGGCAACGTCAAGAAGTCTGATGCCGCAAAGATTCTGGCAAAGAAGTTTAACTACGATGACATAGACTATTTCATGCAGCATCTTCCCGCAGGATCATTCTCAGTAAAGGAATAAACTACTCCTTTCTGTAAGCGCCTGTTACGTCCTTAACACTTCCAGGCGTATACATGCGTATCCCATTCGCCAAATCAGGCTCCGTTGCGCTTTAGTTCATGCCAAGACTTAATTGACCTTGATATCTTGGCCTCGTTGCTCGTCATCGTACGCTTTACCACAGTGACTGGCGCCGCTTTGTCAGCGCCATTGTCCCTTACAATTATTCTCCCACTGCCGCCTGGCATGTTGCCTATGTATGCTATTAAAGGCCTTGCACCTTGTGCATCAAGATAAAACCAAGCACATCCGTTCTTCTTGAAAAATTCGGTATCCTCTACTTCCCTAGCTACTTTATCATAAAAATTCTGAAGCTCATTTATCGTAAGCAGCGCTCCCATCCTGCGTGATTGCAAATAATTCCCGCTCTCCTGAATTGCTTTTACAACAGTTACGTGGCTCTGAGTTGGGGAATGTGTCCTAATCGGCATAAACTTCAATTATCCTCTTGGTTTAAGTCATATTTAAAGTGCATGGATTTTGCACAGGATTTGACAGAATTTTGTTATTTTGTACGCAACAAAACACCATGTTTTATATACCAGAAAAACCGCAATTATCTGTGGTAAAAT
>JAGWHH010000093.1 GCA_028866935.1 Microcaldota archaeon
TTTTCCGACGATATTAAAGAGAGAGAAACCCCAAATTTTATATTTGATAGAAAGATTCTTAATTTGTCAACTTCCTAATTGAATTATATTGGGAGCTTAGGAAAACGCACTTACACTAAAATGGCATTGAAAGGTATGCCTTTATAATCTTTCATATCTCAAATATGACTGAGTGAATAGTATGGGAACAAAAGTAACAAAAATAGACTATGTGTCTTTCGCAGTGTTCTATGCAGTTGTATCCGCTCTAATCGGTTTGGTTAGTGGAGTGTTGGCACTATTGGCTAGCCCAATAGCTGGAATAATTGCAATCATAGTTGGATTAATAGGCGGTGCAATAATTGGTTTCGTAGTAGGGATAGTATTCGCACTATTATACAACTTAATCTTCAGCAGGATAATAACTTTTGAAGTAAATTGATATTGTTCAGGAAAAGGGCTAGAAATCCATTATTACAGATAACTTGGCGTTAGCTATTCCATCATAATAGTAGCCACTAGTCCAAGATAATGTATATCTAGCCCGTATTGTTCCTGTAACATATCTGCTTACATCTTCAGCACTAGAGACTTGAAGAGAACTTCAACTTAACTGGACACTATGCTATCTGCTACAAATGCTATTGCACTTTGTAATCTCCAGCTTACATTCTGGATCTGATTTTTACGAATGTATCAGAAAATTTGTTGGAATATAGAAGAAGTCATCTGCTGCCCATGAGCAATGCACATGCAAGCTTTTATACTTAGTATGGTCTGTTCCAAACGCAATCAATATTTCTTGCACATGAATTCGATAGTAGAAGCCTACTATCTTTACCTATGTTTCTTTCCCTTCTTGCTTGCCTTATGTTTCATTTTCTTTGCCATGTTTTCACATTATACCATGGCATTCAAAGTATAATAACCCCCCACAGCAAAGTCTTACGACCCGTGGCCAGTAAATATACAAATGCGCAGCTGCGCATCAATATGTGCTGCTAAGCAAAGCGCGCAGTTCCATTTCCATAGCCTTAAGCTTCTTCCCTGAGTGGGCAGTTTGTGCATAAGCCTCATATTCATTGAGCTTGTTCCATAGCTTGGTCTTCCCGCCAAAGCTCATAAAATCGTAATGCCCATTATCGCGCCTCTTGCGGATTTCCTCTATGAGTGTCTTTACTCCCTTAATTTTCTTGATATCTGCCAATTCGGCTGAAGAAGTCGTCATTATACCAGCTTATACCTAAAGGATACGCGCTTCTCCTATATATAGGCTCTTTATTGATAAACTCTTGATTTGTCTAGTTGCCCTGCGACTTTTGCCACGCTTTATACATCTCTTCTGTTGCCCTGTTTGCGCTTTTGCGCAATAAATACTCTTTCCTACCCAATCTTTTTATCTCGCCTAAATTCTTTCCATGCTCTGCAACACTTAGCCATTCGTTAAGAGCGTCTCTCCACACATCGCTTAATCTTTTGGCCCTCCGTGCCTTTATCCTAAATGCCTCTAAATCTCGCTTATCGATCCTTCTCACTTCGCTTGCCTTATTTTTGGAAGCTCCCATGATCTATTTTCTCACTAAAGATATTTAAGGCAGTTGATGTTTATAGCGCGCAATTCGCTTTCTTCTTGCTCCATAAAATTTGAGAAATAATAGTAGAGCTCGGGCAAAAGCCAACATTTATATAAATCACATCCTAATTTAGTCTTGACATATGACGCTTAAACAACATATTGAGTGATACCATGCCAGAACAACAAATAGGAGAAGAAGCCGAGATAACCCAGAGCGCAATACCTGAGAACGTAGTACTTGTTGGTAAGAAGCCGCCTATGAACTATGTATTGGCAGTTGTTACACAGTTCAACAACGGAGTTAAGAGCGTAAAGATTAGGGCCAGGGGAAATTCCATTTCAAGGGCTGTTGATGTAGCCGAGATTTCTAGAAACAGGTTCATAACTGATGCTAAGGTAAATACCATCCTAATAGGGTCGGAAGAGATCTCAAACGAAGATGGCACCAAGTCCAAGGTAAGCTCGATAGAGATAACGCTTGGAAGGTAAATTTCTCTTTCTTTTGCCTTTTATTTCGCGCTTTTTACTATGTCGGTAGATGAGATTATGCCTACGCAGCGCATGCCCTTCTTGCTATCAACTACCGGAAGCCTGCCAACAGCATTTTCAACCATCAGCTTTGCTGCCTGCTCTGCTGAATTATCGGATTCAACAAACAATGGCTCATGCATTACCTTCTTGACTTTGTCCTTTCCATCAGCTGCTTCAAAGTCCTTTTGAAGGGCAACTCCTTCAAGTCTTCCATCTGAAATAACAGGAATAAGGTTAACGTGCATAGATTTTGCAAGCCTCATAGCAGAATCTACGGTGGTTTCAGTAGACACCCCAACTATGTGCTTTGACATCAGGTCTTTTACCTTTGCCATTTCCAACCCAGTAAACATCTCAAACAACATTTAATATCTTTACTGAAACAATCATTATTAGGGACTTGACATTTACATACAACCACCATCGTCAATCTGCATGACCTATCACATCAGATAAGTCATGAGATATG
>JAGWHH010000094.1 GCA_028866935.1 Microcaldota archaeon
TGCTCGCCGGGCCCTGAGCCGTTGCTAGCATGCTTACGAAATAGAAGGCATCTATGTATGGGTAGCCCTCTATGAAATGAAAGCCTACAGTTCCTATGAACAGCACTGCAAATATCAAAAGGAACGAATATATTGCCCTTCTTCTAAATGAGCGATAACTCAGGCGCGGCGGATTTCGTCCAGACTCAACCAGATCTCTTTTTGCCATAAAGGTATTAGCCCTATAATTTAAATAATGCTGCTTGGCTGCTACAATGACGAGGGAGGGCCAGGCGTAACTACATCTCAAAATAACAAAGGTAGTTACTAATATTGCTAAAAATTGATATGTTTATATATAAGATACGCTGTAATATACTTAGGTAGGAAATGGCGGCTCAAAAGATGATCACTTTAACATTAAACCGTAGCGCGTTTATGTTAAAGGGGTTGCTGAGGAAATAGTGCCAATAATGTGGATATATTAAGGTGTAATGCGTAAATTAGTAGTATAATTTTCCCCTTGTGATGATATGGTATCTAAAAATAGCAAAAAACCTGATTCTAAGAGATCGGTTGCTGTAAACGCTAAAAAATCAGTTAAATCTTTGAAATCTTCATCCAAGGCCATAAAGGCCAAAAAGACATCAGGGGCAGCTGCGGCTAAATCGCAGTCAGGCCAGAAAATTAAGAAGCCCGCAGGCATTTCGGCAAGGAAGCTCCTGGCACAGAAGGCTGAGGAAGACGCACTGCAGGCACGCAATGCTGATGAGAGGAGAAGGGTTACTGAGCTTATTGGCAATAATGTATTTGCAACTAATGTTGGCAGAAGCGTTGGGGTTGGAGCGGTAGACATACTTAAGACACTTTCGGAAGGGCCAAAGACCGATGAGATAATAGCTGAGAAGCTTAACATAAAGGTAAACGACGTAAGAAGGATGCTCAACGCAATGAACAGCTACAGCATAGTCAGATATGATGTTAATAAGGATTCGAAGGGCTGGCTCCTTTTTACATGGAGAATAGACTGCGAAAAGCTCACAGAGTATGTTAATGGAATGGGCAAGGAGAGGCTTGTAGAGCTGTCGTTGCCGTTAAACTGTAATGACTTTTTTGTATGCAAGGCGTGTTATGGTAAGGAAGAGAAGATGGTTCTGCCTTTTGACTCTGCTTTTGAAAGAGGCTTTACGTGCAATAGCTGCGGCAAGCCGTTCGCACAGTTAAGCAGAGAGGAGACAGTTGTGCTTTTCAAAGAAGCATAACTGCACATTCGCTTTAAAAATACCGATAAGTATTTAACACGATCTTGTCCTAATATTTGTCTATAGCGGGGTAGGGTAGCCTGGAGTGCCCGCCGGGCTCATAACCCGGAGATCGTTGGTCCAAATCCAGCCCCCGCTACTATAACATAATGAGGGTGCAGTTCCACTATTCGTACCTTTTTATTATATATAGTACTATATCTAAGCTTTAAGTAAATAATAACAATACAATAACAACAATAACTAATAGTGGAACAGCGCAGTGGTCGGATGCTTACTTTGAATGAACTTAACAACATTTTGAAAATAGAAAAGAAAACAGGAGAGCTCATGCCGCTCCCTCATGATTTTTACAACCAAGTACAAGAACTGCTTGGTACAATAAGTAACAAGGAGACTGGCGAGTACAGCAGCGTAAACAAGACAATATCTCTGTTAAAGGAAAAAAGAACACAGAAACTGCTTGTCTATATTGCATACAGCAAGCAGCTCCCTGCGCCTCTGCCGTCCGAAGAAGAAGCTTTATATATTCAAATAAAAAAGATAGTTAATAGCAGCACGCCCGAAGCAAAGTCTATAAAAATAAAAGTATCCAAAAGCATACCGCAGGTAATAACCCCGAAAGGCAACAGCATAGGTCCTTTTGAGCAAAATCAGACAGTGTTCTTATCTGATATATCTGACGTTAAATTTATAGTGGACAACAAAATCGGAGAAATAGTAAACTAAGTGATGTACATGAAAATAAACAAGGAATTAACGACATACTGCAAATTCTGCAAAAAACACACCAAGCATACAGTCAAGAATTACACCAAGAAGGCACAGAGGGGACTAAGCCTAGGCACAAGAAGGCACAACCGCGCGATAAAGGGATATGTAGGAAGCATCGAACCCAAGATCCATCCTAAAAAACTTGGAAAGAAGCAAAAGGTAATGATAGAGTGCGCACAGTGCAAGAAGACTTCTGAAATGGTATTCGGAATGAGAACCAAGAAGAAGCTTGAGATAACAAGGTAATACATTTGATAATAAGCAAGGAGCTTCCTGACCAG
>JAGWHH010000095.1 GCA_028866935.1 Microcaldota archaeon
GCGCGAAACATAATCAAGGCATGCAAGATTATAATTGCCCAGTACAACGGGAAGATACCAAGGACAATGGAGGGTCTGATTTCTCTGCCTGGCGTAGGAAGAAAGACCGCAAATACTATACTGATCAATGCTTATGGGATAGTTGTTGGCATACCGGTAGACACATGGGTAATTAAGCTAGGGTACAGGATGGGCCTTAGTGCTCAGACGGATCCTGAAAAGATAGAGCAGGATCTTATGAAGCTGATTGACAAGAAGTACTGGCGGTCAATTACATATGTACTAAAGACACACGGAAGGTCCGTGTGCAAATCAACCCCAATTTGCAGTACGTGCGCGGTAAACAAGCTGTGCCCTAAGAACGGCGTAACAGACCCGAAGTGATTCGTTGGAGTATATCGCAGACCTGCACACGCACTCGAAGTATGCAATGGCATGCAGCGAGCAACTCAATCTTGAAAATATGGATGCTGCCGCAAGGGAGAAGGGCATAACGATAATGAGCACAGGCGACTTCACTCACCCAAGGTGGCTTAATGAGATCAAATCGAATCTTTCCCAGAGCCAAGGCATCTTAACCCTTAAAGGATCGCCCAGAAGCACAAAGTTTATCCTTGGCAGCGAAGTCTGCACGATCTTTGAAGATAAGGGCGGAAAATCAAGAAAGATACACCACGGCATCTTTGTGCCTGACATAGACTCCGCAGAGCTGGTAAATGAACAGCTTTCTAAGCATGGAAATCTTGAAAGCGACGGGAGACCTGCGCTCATGATGAGTCCTGCGCAGCTGGTAGAGGCAGTAAAAGGCGTAAGTAGGGATTCGTTTGTATTTCCTGCCCATGCCTGGACACCGTGGTTTGGGATCCTGGGCGCATTTTCAGGATTCGATTCCATAGAAGAGGGATATGAAGACCAGGCAAAATACATCCATGCGCTTGAGACCGGGCTCTCATCAGACCCTGCAATGAATTGGAGGATCTCAAAGCTTGACAAGTACGCATTGATTTCAGGTAGCGATGCCCACTCGCTTCCTAAATTAGGAAGGGAGGCAGTTGTATTCGAATTCGAAAAAGAGCCCTCATACAAACAGATAATAGACTCAATAAAGGAAAAACGCATGAAGATGACAATAGAGTTTTATCCTGAAGAGGGAAAGTACCATTTTGACGGCCATAGAAACTGCAACATCTCGCTGTCTCCAGAAGAATCCTCAAGGTATGGGGATAGGTGCCCAAGGTGCGGCAAGCGTCTCACAATAGGAGTGCTTCACAGGGTCGATAAGCTTGCTGACAGGGAAGAGGGATATAAACCCAGCAATGCGGTACCGTTCGTTCACGCAATACCTTTGGAGGAGGTAATTGCGTATGTAATGAAAAAGAACACATACTCGCCATTTGTAAAATCGTCATACAAGAAGCTCATTGAGAAGTTCAGCACAGAATTTAACGTACTGATCAAAGCAGATATAGACCAGATAAAAGAGGCAGACAAGGATCTTGGAAAAGCCATAGGGTCCGTAAGGGAAGGGAGGGTAAACCTTGTGCCGGGGTATGACGGGATCTTTGGCATAATCGACATATTTAACGAAGTAAAACAGAGGAAAGAGGCAGGCAAACAGGCAAGGATAAGCGAATTTTAGCAATAAATATAAAGGCTTTTGGTTTCAATCTATGCATATGCAGAACATATTTAGGGCACTGTGCATGACCCTACTT
>JAGWHH010000096.1 GCA_028866935.1 Microcaldota archaeon
AATATAAAATTTGGGGTTTCTCTCTCTTTAATATCGTCGGAAAAGTGGTAGTGTTGAGCCTCCTGGCCCAACACGTTATTGGCGTGTTGGTCGTTCCAGGATAGTAATTGCATGAAAATATCTGAACTAGAGAATAAAATACCAGAGGTTTCCGCAGCCGCGCGAGTAATTGCGCAGGCGTATGGGCACACAAAGAAGTTTGCCAAACATCTCGTCGCATTAGTGGTAAAACAGATAGAGGATTTGACCGATTTAGAACTTGTTGAATTTGTTGGCACAAAAATTGGGAAGTTGATAGGCTACAACGTAAAACCAACCTATTCGATTTTCTCACAGGTAAGAAAACGTGCAGATCCTGCAATGTTCGAAGAAATGAATAACTGGATACTTTCCGACAAATTGAAAGGGATGCAGATTCGCCTCCTTGCACAAGATAGCACAGACATACCTGCCTTTTCGCGCAAAGACAAAGATGCCAGAAAAGGACATAGAACACCCTCTAAAAGAGAACAAGAAGATGCGGACGGCCATGCAAACGAGATGTTCTTTGGGTACAAGTTGCACATGATTTGTGATGCAGAAACTGAAATTCCTATCGCATTCTACATCGCGCCAGGGAATAGGCATGACAAAATCTTCTTTGGTAAGTTGATTGGTGATGTCAGAAACAGGTTCCGCCTCAGATTTGATGCCAAATACCTTGCAGATTCTGCATATGACTCAACAGATGTGCGAGAATATCTGCATTATCATAGAATAAAGGACGCGATTGCAATAAATGGCAGAACACACAGAAAATCAGAAACACCTAAAGACCCAGATTACGGTAAACGGTGGGCAATTGAGAGAATCTTTTCGAGAATGAAGGAGGTCTTCGGACTTGAAAAGAACAGAGTTATTGGCCTCAAAAAGGTGTTGATTCATGCCTATTCATGCATTACTGCGTACCTGATAGCCTATCTGATGTGACCCTACATTTACTTTGACGATGGTGATACTATGTAAATGTCAACTCCCTA
>JAGWHH010000097.1:0-222 GCA_028866935.1 Microcaldota archaeon
ACTTGACAAATTATTAATCTTCTCCTCTAATCTAATTTTTGGGGTTTCTCTCTCTTTAATGTCGTCGGTTTCTCCTGTGGCAACCAACACGATTGGCGTGTTGGCCGTCTTGCCAGGAGATTTTAGCATGAAAATAGATGAATTAGAAAATAAAATACCAGAGGTTTGTGCTGCAGCACGTGTAATTGTGCAGCATTATAGGCATACGAAGAAGTTTGCCAA
>JAGWHH010000097.1:232-979 GCA_028866935.1 Microcaldota archaeon
CGTTGCATTAGTTGTGAAACAGATAAAACATATGACAGATGTTGAACTTGCAGAATTTGTCGGAACAAGTGAGATTGGAAAGGTGCTGGGTTATAAAAAAATACCTGACAACTCAATATTCTCAAAAGTCAGAGAACGTGCTGATCCCGCAATATTTGAAGATTTGAATAACTGGATTCTTCAGGACCGCATGAAAGGAAAACAGGTGCGTCTCCTTGCACCAGATAGTACAGACGTACCTGCAAATTCACTTGAGGATAAAGATGCAAAATGGGGTCACAGAACGCCATCTAAAAGAGAACAGCAGGAAGCAGGCGACAATGCAAATGAAATGTTCTTTGGCTATAAATTGCATGCAATTGCAGATGCAGAATCAGATATCCCTTTAGGATTCTTTATTGCTCCTGGAAATAGACATGACTCTGTCTTTTTTCATAAACTGTTTGAAGATGTGAGGAAACGATTCTGTGTTATGTTTGGTGGCAAACTACTTGCAGATTCTGGATACGATTCCACCAGAATATACAAAGAAATCCATGAAAACAATATGAAAGCAGTAATTGCAAGAAATGGGAGAGGTCATAGAAAATCTGAAGACCCAAAAGATCCAGAATATGGAAAAAGATGGGCAATTGAAAGGATTTTCTCAAGACTGAAAGGCATGTTTGGCCTTGCCAAAAATAGGTTAATCGGACTGAAAAAGGTGTCAATTCACATCTATTCATGCCTAATTGCATATCTCATGAC
>JAGWHH010000098.1 GCA_028866935.1 Microcaldota archaeon
GCTCTGCGCCGACTATGAGATTCTACAGGTGGGACCCGAGCGCGGTCTCTATAGGGAGGTTCCAGAGCATGAAGAAGGAGGTCAACACAGATACCTGCAAGGAGCTGGGGGTGGAATGGGTGCGGAGAATAACTGGCGGCGGAGCCGTATACCACGACCTGAACGGCGAGATAACGTACAGCATAATCGCCCCAGAAGGGATGTTTCCGAAAGGCATACGCGAAAGCTACAGCTTCATATGCGGCTGGATAATAAAGGGGCTCAAGGGGCTTGGCATAGAGGCGCAGTTCGTGCCGATAAACGACATAATCGTGGAAGGGAAGAAGATTTCAGGCAACGCGCAGACGAGAAGGAAGGGAATCCTGCTGCAGCACGGGACCATACTATACGACCTCGACGTGAAGAAAATGTTCTCGTTGCTGAATGTGAGCAAGGAGAAGATATCCGACAAGATGGTAAAGAGCGCCGAGGAGAGGGTAACGTGCGTCAGAAGGTACAGCAATGCGGGCATAGAGGAGCTGTGCAAGAACCTCATGAACGGCTTCACCGAGGGAAAGGAGTACGACATCGGGAAGCTGTCGGAAGAGGAGCAAAAAAGGGCCAAGGAGCTCTCAGATTCGGTATACTCCTCAGACGGTTGGAACTTCAGCAGGTAAGCTACCTAACCCTAAGGTACATCATATTGCTGCCAATTCTCCGATTGCCTCGTTTTACAGAACCAGGAAGTGTTCCATAACTTTTAAATCCGAACTTTTTGTAGAGATTTAT
>JAGWHH010000099.1 GCA_028866935.1 Microcaldota archaeon
GTCGGCGATCAGCAACTCGTGGCCGTCGTCGTTGGCTTTCGCGAGAATCTCGCCCTGCGGCCCGGCGACGAAACTCGATCCCCAGAATTGTGCGCCGCGACCTTCGTCCGGCGCAGGCTCGAAGCCGACCCGGTTGCAGGTGAGCACCGGAACGCCATTGGCGACGGCATGCCCGCGCTGCACGGTGGTCCACGCATCACGCTGACGGTCCTTTTCATCCTGCGGATCGGCGGGATCCCAACCGATCGCAGTCGGATACAACAACAGTTCCGCGCCGGCCAGCGCCATCAGACGCGCGGCTTCGGGATACCACTGGTCCCAGCACACCAGCACGCCGAGTTTGCCGACCGATGTGTCGATCGGATGAAAGCCGAGATCGCCCGGCGTGAAGTAGAACTTCTCGTAATAGGCCGGATCGTCGGGGATGTGCATCTTGCGGTACGTGCCCGCGATGTTTTCCGAGCGATCGAATACCACCGCGGTATTGTGGTACAGCCCGGCCGCGCGACGTTCGAACAGCGACGCAACGACGACCAGCTTCAACTCGGCGGCGAGCTTGCCGATGCGATCCGTGGATGGTCCGGGAATGGATTCGGCACGATCGAACTCCTCCACCGATTCGTGCTGGCAGAAGTAGGGACCGTTGTGGATTTCCTGCAGCAGCACCAGTTGCGCGCCTGCCTTCGCGG
>JAGWHH010000009.1 GCA_028866935.1 Microcaldota archaeon
AGATCTTCTGCGCAAGATTCCCACAAGGCAGTGGGGCCGCACATCAAACCTCTTCATAGAGCTGGGCAGGGACGCCTGCAAAGCAAGAAATAGGGAGTGCTATCGGTGTGTGCTTAATGATATCTGCCCCAGTTCCAACGCAAATTCCAGCTCTGACAGGTAAGTATTAATATCAGAAATTCTTGACTTAAAGCATCTGATACTGTGCTCAATAGAGTAGAGAGGATAAACCTTATTGGACTGAGCCGAAGCGAAGCTGCAGCCGTTAGCGACGCTGTCAACGAGGCTAAGTCGTCTATGAGAACAGCACAGCTTAAATACGCAAAGCAGGATAAAAAAGCAAGTTCTGAGGCACTTAATGAGACTGCGCAAATACTTAGATCTTTAAGAAGATCTCTACTGGAAAGTGTGGAGACGCATAGCGGGTTAGCACTGCAAAAATACGCATTTTATACTGCAGTAAGGCTAGAGGCCGTATCAAAACTAATCACAACAGGCAAGAAGCCCGATCCGAGAAGGAAAGCCCCCCACGAAGCCTATATACTTGCGCACGAAGAGGGCCTCTCCCTTGAGCAAGCGAGCCTTAAACTAGGCGTTACCCACCGGGTTGTCTTAAAAAATTGGAGCTGGCTTGGCCTCAAACCGCACGGAGTCAGGCTAAAGGTCCCTTACAAAGAATACTTAAAAGCCCACGAGGATGGACTTACACTAAAGCAAACCGCGTTCAGACTGAAAGTTGCGCCACAATATGTCGGTTATGTTTGGAGGAAGCATAACCTAAACCCCAATCCCAACCCGCCAACAGTGCGTCACGAAGAATATGAAAGAGCACGCGAAGAAGGACTTACTGCAAGGGAGGCAGCAAATAAGCTTGGCGTCACTGCACGAAATGTCCATAAGCATTGGAAAAGGCAATACAAAGAGACAAATATCCAAGAAACAGAAAAGGCCTAAACTGCAAAAAGCTAAAAGATCAGCCTACCTGCTTGGTGCCTGCGTCTGCCTTCTCTCACTATTACTGTAACGGTAGGCGTGCAACGTTGTTATTACATCGTGCACACATTCTGTAGACTCAAGATGGTGTAAAATCATTCTCCCTGTTTCATCCTTAGCAATGAGTTTCTTGAGCGCTCCACTTGCATTTGCCGGTGCAACAGCAACGCCTCCATGCGATACTGTTTCAACGAAAGCGGCAATGTCGTTCTCTCCATTCCCCATGTACAAAATCCCGCTCATGCCTATGTTAAAGTGCTCTGCCATGGCGTGTACCGCCTTGCTTTTCACATTTCCTTTCAGGCTAAGATCAATCGTGTTCTCTGTCCAGGTAGGTGCATCAAACTTTCCTCTCAACTCGGCCTTGTTGCCAATAAACTTCACAGTTGAGCCAACAAACACCTCTATATGTGTTTTAGTGGGCCGAGTATAGCTTAGCATCGTAGATTTAGAAGCGCTCTTATGGCCCGGAAACATCTCTGACATAAACCCATCAAGCATGCTCTTTGCTTCCTTCACAAATTCCACCTCCATCTTACTTACAAGTATCTTTGATATGCCTAAGTCATGCTTAACCCCGCAAAGTTCCCCTATAATCGGGGCTTCTGTTTGGGAAGAAAACCTTTCCAGATCATTTACGCTTCTCGCAGTAACAACCCCGAACCCAAGGCTTGGCATGCCATCTCTTATCAATTTTTTCAAATGCCCAAACAACTCTGGCTCGCTTTGTCCATATGGCCTAAGGGTTCCGTCATAATCCGAGAGCACTACAAAAACCCTACGTGCCAATCCACGTATCGCTTCTGTAGGGGTCTCATGCCTTAATGAGTCAAGTTCTGGCTTGCTTAAAACAGCAACTCTTCCGTTGCCATTTGTAGTCACTGCCATATTCAATTAGTCAAAATGATAGCTATTTATGCACTTTCTATAAATTTCTAAGTATCTTGGCAATATGGCTGCCACTAGGTGGTCCTGAAATGTATAGGCACCTTCCTTTGCGGTTATTGGCAAGTTCTCTTCATGAAAAGGTCTTTTCGCACAGACGCTCAAATCCAAGACGAATTCACGGGCAGATGGCATCAAGGTAATAAAACTGGCTCGCTTTCTTAATTATTTATAGGTTAAGGCAGGAAGTCCTTGTTCTTTACCTTATCCTTTATGTAATCGTCCACAAAGGTAAGACGTGGCCCCTGTAGTGCATCCTGCTCAAGCTTCTTCTTTGAGCTTATCATGCGCTCAAGCTCTACCACCCAGGGC
The DNA here is from genome assembly GCA_028866935.1 of Microcaldota archaeon. Lineage (GTDB taxonomy): Archaea > Micrarchaeota > Micrarchaeia > Micrarchaeales > CABMGC01 > JAJZNA01. Next base: position 2,251 of record JAGWHH010000009.1, read on the forward strand.
TTGGACTTCTTTATCCATTCATAGCTGATCATTTCCTGAGCCCTCTTCAGGTCAACTTCGCTAGCGTTCATGGTGAGCTTGTTAAGGAACTCGTACTTGTCAAGGTCTGACATCGTGACCCCTATGAACCTTGCTTCAGGGGTGGCAACTTCGGATCCCATATATGCAAGATTAATGCTGCCCGTCTTTATCGTCCAGTAGATGTACCATCCCCAGGCATCCGAATCGGTAAATACGTAAATTGGAAGCCCCTTGTCAGCAAGCTTCCTTATGAGCCTCCTTGTGCCTCTTGCAGCCTGCCCCTGCGGAGTAATAAGTATCGCGTTCTCCTTCTTCCAGAATCCGTCTTCATTAAGCCTCTGCCAGAGTGCGTCCTTCTCAACCACTATCGCATACTTCGCTTTCACATCAACAAAATCAATGTCATTGTCAACGTCGCTTGGTATCGCCCACCCGCTCCTTCCCTGCTTTGAGCAGTCAATCTCAAGCTTTTCATCCCCGAACCTGTCCATGACCTTCATATTGCCTGCAAGCACTCCCTTCCTGTTCGCATTGAGGTTAAGGTTCTCCCTTGTAAGGTCAAGTGATACCTCTATGTCTTCAATAAGCGGGTTAGATTCTGACTGCTCGCTAAATATGTTCTCATCAACATCCTCGCCAAGCGAGTACTTGAGCTGGTAATAAAGACCTCTTATTGTTGTGTGAAGATTCTCCTTGACGAACTTGTGGCACTTCGCTGCCACGGCAATAGTCTGCATGAACCTCTTGGACTGCGCAACGTTAAGGAAGTCACGCTCTTCCTTTGACTTGCCTAGCTTAAGGTATCCGTTCTTCTGGTCAAATAGTATGTTGGACCTCTTCCTTGCATAGGTCACGAACTTTGGATTGTTTCCAGACCTTATGTCTTTAACAATGCCCCTACCTAGCTCCTCTATCTTCTCCTTTGGATGCGCCTCTATCTCTTTACCTGCCATCTGGTTTCACCTGCGGAACTTCAAGAGGTTCGCGCTCCTTGTAATCTGAGGTCATGTACTTCTTAAGTGTCTTGACCATCTGGTCCCTTCTAGGACTCTTCTTAAGCGCATATTCAAGCACTTCAGCGATATTCTTGACCGGTATTACCTTCACCTTCCTAAGCTCGTCACTGCCTATGAAGATATCCTTCTCATTGCTCTGCGGTATAAGCACGTACTTCATTCCTGCCTCTATTGCAGCAACTACCTTGTTTGTTATGCCCCCCACAGGAAGCACATCGCCCCTTACCGAAAGCGATCCTGTCATTGCAATTTCCTGGTTTACCGGTATTCCTTCTATTGCAGATATAACTGCAACTGCAACTGATATGCTTGCGCTGTCCCCTTCCACTCCCTCATAAGTCTGAATGAACTGTACGTGGACGTCGTAGTTTGCCATGTCCTTCTCCATGTGGCGCTTGATTATTGCGCTTATGTTCTTTACTGCCTCCTTTGCAATTGTGCCAAGCTTTCCTGTCGGTATAAGCTTACCCTCAGTCCTTGAACTTGCGCGCGTAACCTCTGCAACTATGGGCAGGACAACTCCTGCAGACAAGTACGATGATCCTATGATTGCAAGGCCGTTTACCCTTCCAATTGCAAATCCTGAGGTCTTGAATATCTTGTAATCCTTTCTGTACTCAAGCGATTGGTCGACAAACTGCGCCTCGATGGGCTTTGTAAGCTTGAGCGCGTCTCTTACGTCATCCGGGGTTACTATCTTCTTGTTCTTATCAGTTGCAATGTCACCTGCTGCCCTTATCACTCCGCCAAGCTCTCTTAGTATAAGTGTAAGGCGGTTCTTCCTTCCGCTCCTCCTCCTGGCCTCCTCTATAATCTCCATGCACGCATCATAATTGAATGGCGGTATCTTCCCATCCTTCCTAATTTCCTGGGCAATAAACCTTACGAGCTTCTCACGGTTCTGCTCATTGTCAGGCATGTCCGATTCCATGTAAACTTCATATCCGTACCCCCGTATTCTTGACCTCAGTGCAGGGTGCATCTTCTGCATGTCTTCCATGTTGCCTGCTGCCACAAGAAGGAAGTCGCATGGCACAGTCTCTGTCCTAACCATGGCTCCGGAGCTCAGTTCGCTCTGCCCTGTTATTGCATACTTCTTTTCCTGCATTGCAGTAAGAAGCTCCTGCTGCGACTTGGGCTCCAGGTCGGCAACTTCATCAATAAATAAGACTCCCTTGTTGGCTTTGTGTATAAGGCCGCTCTCAACTCTAAGGTGCGCAGGCGTTCCAAGCCCTCCAGACTGCAAAGGATCGTGCTTTACGTCTCCGAAAAGGTGTCCGGCACGCGCTCCTGTTCCATCCATGAAAGGCGCATGTGTCATTCCCGTATTGTCTACTATCAGCTTAGGCTCGTTGCTTTCGAACATGCCGGGTATTATTCCTACGCGCCTGAAGCTGCCTACAAATACAAGAACTGAAGCAAATACGAGTATCCCAACAATAAGTCCTGCAACAAGAAGTATAAGGTATCCCTTTACAAGTCCTGCAAACGCGATTAGTACAAGAATAATCACTATTATTGCAACTATTGGCGTTACATTACTCTTGCTCTTTCCCATATCAAGCCTTGTCTTAAGCCTCTCTCTTTGTACAAGCTGCCTGCCCTGCCCGTCTCCAAGGGGCTTGCCTTCTTCTATCTTTGGATATGTCTTGAGGCTCTTTACAAGCGGGTGGTTCTCATCATTTGGGTTTCTATATACCAGTACATCTTCCATATCCGTAACTGGCAGGAGCTCTGCTATTGCCTGAGCAAGGAGAGTCTTTCCTGTTCCGGGAGAGCCTATGAGTAGCACATTTCTATGCTGGTTTGCTGCCTTTTTTATTATATTGACTGCGCGCTCCTGCCCTATAACCTGGTCGACTATCCTTTTAGGTATGTTTATGTCTTCCGTTGTTTTGAATCGCTTCATAAACACCATTAGAATTAAGACGAATTTATATTTTAATCAAAGTTTATTAACCTTTAGACATCTTTCGTAAAAACCGGCCTGCGTATTGACGGTGTATTAAATATGATGAAATAAAATGCGTTTAGAGGGTGGGGAAGGACAAATAGAAGATGCTCTAAACGCAGTTTAGCTTTTATGAAAAAACATTTATAAAGTCTTCTCAAAGAAAAACGGCAACGAAATCTACTGCCATATATGTCATTAAACCCGTTTCCGAGATTAGCGGAAGTTTAGCTATTCCACAAATCGAGATAAACCGCTTCAGAAGCCTGAAACAGTAACAAAACAATAGATATAAAATGCAGTAATCGCCACGCTCCAAATGCCACCATACCAACCGCCGATAATATCGGCTGCGCCAAATCCCAACAGAAATACAACAAAAACTTCAAAGATTTGCCCCCAACCTCCCAAGTATGGTAAAACGGTCAATAAAAATATTCCAACCACTGTTCCTATAACTGCGCCAGCAATTACCCTTATCGTTGATGTTTTCTTTTTCTTCTGCTTTGACACCATTAACACTTCAGCTTATTCCTATCAGCGCCGTACCTAATGCTATAACCATAACTCCCAACCATCTCAACGGCCCTACCGATTCTCCGAGGATGAAGTATGCAAATATTGTAGTGAAGATATAGCTGAAGCCAACAAAACCATAAGTCCAGATAAGATGCGACCTTCCAAGTATGTAAAGATATACCACAGTTGCAATTCCATAAGCTATCACCCCTCCCATGACGTAAAGTGCAATAGTATAAATCATTCCAGAATCGACACCCATCTTGAAAAGAAGTTGCCCTACGCTTCCAAGCAGCGTGCTGCCAAGAAGAAGCACTGCGAAAAGAAGCTTGTCGTTTTTCATAGGATCAACAGTTAACCGAACGACACCATGGCTATACCTGCAATTATGAGCAATATGCCTGCAAGGCGTCCGTAGCCTACCTTCTCGCCAAGCTTATAGTGCGATATCAGCATGACGAATATAAATGTACTTGAGAATGCCGGATAGACAAAGGAGAGCTGCCCCGATCCAAGCGCAAGCAGGTAGAAGACCAGCCCTACCAGGTAAACCAGCATTCCGAGCATGACTGTCCTGTTACTTAGCAGCGAGAGCACGCCATGTGCATCGAATCTGAACTTGTGTATTGACCTCTTGAAGGTGTACTGCGCGTACGCTACTATTGCCGCGGCAACCAGCGTGAGCAATATTACTTCGATGCTGCTAAGCATGCCTACTATCCGACCTTCAAAATATATAAACTGGTCAGGCGTATCAGCTGCAAGCTTAATAATTTTGGCTTCTAGATTCTTTCATGGCTGTACGCTCTACATCTGAAACTCCAGACAAAGGCAACAGGACAATCCTTGTAATCATAGGCATCCTCGTAGTTATTCTGATACTTCTGTTCATGTTCTCGCAGTCCCATCCGCCTGCGCAGGCACAGTACAACAGCACATCTGCAGCTCCTGGTCAAGGTTCTGGGCCGCAGCAGTATTATAATGTAACGCAGCCAAGCGTTCTGACCACTGCCCCAGTACAGCAAAACGCAAGCTTATCGCCATCGGGCCTGATCTACTGCATAGGGGGCCTCAATAACACTCCCTCATCCATAAACGCGTCTGAGTTCGCGCAAGTCTACAATACCGGACGCTATGGCCTTAACTCAACTATATCATGGACGTACGGCCCAAATTATCCCCTATCTGTATACTATCCATCATGCGTTAAGAACAGCGACAACTTCTACTGCATAGGCGGCGAGAAATTCAAACCAAGTGCAAATTCAAATGGCCCCGCGCCTGCCAACTTTAGCAATGTTACAGTATCCTACCCTGTCTACTCTACAGCTGACCAATCCTCTGTTTATTCTGCGCAGCTCCTTATTAACGCAACGCCGCATTGGACGCAGACCACATCATATCCGCAGCCAATAGACAGCGCATCTTGCGTTGCCTACACAAATTATATCTATTGCACCGGAGGCGAGTACAATTTCAGCGCAGTTGAAAACAGCTATTACGCTACGATTAACGGCCAGCAGGTAGGGCAATGGCAATCCACGACGCCATATCCTGTTCCTGTGCTGTTCAAGTCCTGCGTAACTTTCAATGGCTACATATACTGCGTAGGCGGAGCCAAAGGCCTTAACTCCACAAATGCAGCTTACTATGCACAGCTAAGCCCTTCAGGGATAGGGCAATGGCATAGGACTGCCAGCTATCCCATAAACGTCACAAGTGCACAATGTGTACAAAGCAACGGTTTCATCTACTGCATAGGAAACAACGCGTTTTTCGGCGCTGACAATGCAACGTATTATGCACCACTGACCTCTTCAGGGATAGGTACCTGGTCTCAGGGCACCAGTTACCCATATCCATACCAGCCTTCAGAATGCGTACCAAGCAATAATTCAGTATACTGCATAGGCGCTTCAGACAGCTATGGCACATACTACGATGTTGTCACCTACGCCAATATCTCCCAGTCTGGTATCGGCCAATGGAACCAGTTAAACGCGTTCCCAACGCCAATATACGCACAGTCGTGCGTTGCAACATAGCATTGCAGGCTCCACATACTACCATTATTTAATCCTTCATCCTACAATCATAGCTGTATGCAGATATCTGAGAAAGACAAGCCCTTGATTTTTATATCGCTAGGAATAGTCTTCTTCAGTTTTCTTGCAATAGTGACATTGCTTGTCAACTTAGTGATAATATTTTATTTATGCATATTTATAGTAATCGCGCTCGGATTTTATCTAACATATAACCTCTCAAGGGAAAAGCCCCAGGATCAGAACAAACAAAAGAGATAAAGTTAGACAGGTAACAGAATGGACAAGCTTATAGTGGCTGAAAAGCCAAGTGTAGCAATAAGAATAGCAATGTCATTGGGAGATTCATCTCCGAAAACTGACAATCTAAACGGGGTGCGCTATTACATTGTAACAAAGGGCAGCGACAGGATATTTGTCACCTCTGCAGCAGGGCACCTCTTCACGCTTGTGCAGACAAAGAACGACAGTGTACCTGTATTTGACATAGAGTGGGCTCCTTCCTACAAGGTAAATAAGGGTGCATACTTCACAAAGAAGTACCTCGATGCCATAGCGCTTGTAGGCAGGAAGTGCGCATTTTTCATAAACGCATGCGACTACGATATTGAAGGAACGGTCATAGGCACAAACATCATAAAGTACGTTACAAAAGGTAATGTCAACTCTGAAGTTGACGCGCACAACGTAAAGAGGATGAGGTTCTCCACGACCACTAACGCAGACCTTATCGATGCCTACAACAATCTAAATGAATTTGACAGCACAAACTTCGATGCAGGCGAGGCAAGGCACAGGCTTGACTGGATGTGGGGAATAAACATGTCAAGAGCACTCATGCGTGCAATCTCCGCAAAGGGGATACGAAAGACACTTAGCATCGGAAGAGTCCAGGGCCCTACCCTTGGCATACTCGCAAAAAGGGAGATAGAGATCAAGAATTTTGTCCCCAAGCCGTACTGGAAGATAACCATAACTGTAAGCGGAGTAGAGTTTAACTCAAAAGATCCAGAAATTTTCGATAAGCAGATTGCAGATAGCAAATACGGCAAGGCCAAGTCCTCCAAGATAATGATAAAGTCAGTAGAGTCAAGGGAGAAGCCGCTGCGCCCATTCCCTCCCTTCGACCTTACCTCATTGCAGCTCGAAGCTAGCAGGGTATTTAGGATAGATCCTTCAAGGACACTTGCAATAGCGCAGGTTCTATACGAGCGTTCATACATCTCATATCCAAGAACCTCGTCACAAAAGCTTCCCACCACTCTCAATCTGCCACGCATAATAACCGGGCTTTCAAAGATGGATGAGTATTCAGAAATTGCGCACAAGCTGATAAGGGAATCAAGATACCGGCCTACTGAAGGCGCAAAAGAAGACGAAGCCCATCCGGCAGTATATCCAACAGGCGAGAAGCCCGCAACACTTACCGAAGAAGAAAGGCAGGTCTATGACATTATAGCAAGAAGGTTCCTTGCATGCTTTGCTGACTGGGCAAATCTTGAAGAGAAGAGGGTCACTTTGGACGTGGGCGGAGAAGAGTACTTTGCAGTGGGGGACACGATAAAGAGCGCGGGATGGCTTGACTTCTACAAGTATTACAAGCCAAAGGTTCTGGAACTGCCAAGCTTTACTATAGGCAGCACCGTAACTCCAGATGACATCGATCTGAAGAGCTTAAAGACGCTACCACCAAAAAGATTCTCAAAGGCTTCACTCATATCGCTTCTTGAATCAAAGGACCTAGGGACAAAAGCAACGCGTGCAGAGATAATAGACACCCTATTCAAGAGGGAGTACATTAGGGGCTCAAGCATAGAAGTTACTGGATTTGGCCTCTCGGTGTACGATGCGCTCTCAAACTACTCGCCAAACATAATAAATGAAGATCTTACAAAGACTCTCGAAACTGATATGGAAAAGATAGAGAAGGGACAGGCTACAAAGGAGAATGTGATAGACGAGGGCAAGAAGATAATAACGGAACTTGTAAAGGACTTTGACAAAAACGAGAGCAGCATCGGGGACGCACTTATTAAGGGATTAAAGGAGAGCGAAAATGCAAATATCCTAGGGCCGTGCAGGGCCTGCAAAACCGGAAGCCTTACACTAAGGCGTTCAAAGGCCGGAAAGAGCTTTGTCGGATGCAGCAACTGGCCAAAGTGCACTTCAACCTTTTCAGTGCCTCAGTATGCAAAGATAGTTCCCACGGGAAAAACATGTGAGCTGTGCAAGACTCCTATAATCAAGGTATTCAGAAAAGCCAAGCGTCCTTTTGAAATGGATCTTGACCCTGCCTGCGAGACAAAGAAGGACTGGGGCAAGCCAAAGGACAAAGCAGCAAAAGCGCCAGAAGAAGCAGCAACAGTTAAATCTGAAAAGGCTCCAAAGCCAGTCAAGGAGGCGCTAGCAGCAGCTCCTGCCCAAGAAAAGCCAAAGAAACTTGCAAAGAAGAAAGCGGCAAAGCCAAAAACAAAGAAGGCAAAGCCAAAGAAAGTCGCAACCGAGCAAGTAGAGGGATCATGATGTACATCTATCCAAGATTATACCGTAAGCTCAAGAGGGGCCCGCAGGTAATACTTCCAAAGGACATAGGCATGATAATGGCGTATTCCGGGGTAGACAAGGACAGCGTATGCGTTGATGCAGGCACTGGGAGCGGATGGCTCGCAGTGAGCCTTGCAAGAATATGCAAGCAGGTGTACAGCTATGATGTAAGGGAAGACTTCCTCGCAATAGCCGAAAAGAACAAGCAGATGCTCAACCTCAGCAATCTTGCCTTGGTACAAGGGGACGTATTCAAAAAAATAAAGGAAAGCGAAGTTGACCTTGTAACGCTTGACATGCCCTCTTCTGAAAAGGCACTGAAGAATGCAAAGAAGGCCCTGAAGCAGGGCGGAACTGTAGTGGGATACCTGCCCCATACTGAGCAGGTGTCCAGGTTCGGATCAAAGCTTGAAAGCCTGGGCTTTGTTGACATATACTGCATAGAGACAATAGTGAGGGATATGCTGGTAAGGAAGGAAGGGGTCAGACCCTCCACAAAAGGCATATGGCACACTGCCTATCTTGTATTTGCTCACAAGGCCTAGTTGATGTTCTCTATCTCAACGAACTTGCAGGTTTCAGGGTCCTTTTCAACTTTATTCACCGGGTAAATTACGCCGCTCATTGCGATAAACACCCCTCTACTCAAAACATTGAGGGCTCCAACAGCAACTCCGAGATTAAAAGCAGCATCTGAATCGTAAAGTTTCTCTGGTTTTGCCGCTCCTGTAAGGACTATTAGCTTCTCCTTTATTTCAGCAAGGACCAGTCCCGTCTGAACCATCGTGTCAGTGCCATGGGTTATGATAATCTTGTCAGAGGCAGAAGTGGCGCATGCAACATATATCTTCTGCCTGTCAGCGTCAGTTATGTCAAGGCTGTCCTTCCTCAGTACTGTAATTATATCATATTCAAAGTTCAGATTAATCCTCTCCAATATCCTTCTGGCTGCGGGTTCGCCTATCTCAAACTCATAGCTCTTTATGACATTTGGATAATCCTTGTCTATGCTCCCCCCAGTCTGTATGAACAATACCCTATTTTTCGCCAGTGCCACTAGACTCCACCAATTTACAATGAAATTGGTTGGTTAAATATTTTCTTATAAAAAAGATGTAATTTTTATAATATTTACAAGAATATTTAAATATTATCTTGTATAAAATACAATAATGGATGCCATTGACGAGGAACTTATAGTAAAGATGGATAAAGGTACGATTAGGTCATCTATGCTCTCCAAGAGACTCGGACTGCCAGCATCTACCACGCATTTTAGGATAAAGCGGCTTGAAAAGGAAGGGATAATAAAGGGATACAAGGGCGAAATAGACTGGAAAAAAGCCGGTTTTCCACTGGAGGCATTCATTTTTGTCAATATAGACGTTGACCTGCTCAAATCAATTAAGAAGACGCAGGACAGGCTGCTTAAAGAGCTCCTTGCAATAATGTACGTGCGCGAGGGCTACATAATAACCGGAGATTCCGACATACTCATCAGGGTTATGGCACGTGATACCGAGCACCTCAAGGAAATACTGCTTAACAGCATAGATGCAAAAGAGGGCGTAGTAAAAACCCACACAACAATAATACTAAGTAATTGACATTTACTTATCAAATTTCTGCCATCTTATCAATGCATTTAAACCTTGTCTTACAATATAATTCCATAGTTTGTGGACATGTTCTGAATAGTGGTTCGTTTGCTTCATCATAAGGTTATACACGAGAAGATACATGCTACTGGGAATGCTGTATTCTTCATATTGGCAATAGTCATCAACATTATTGCAGTCTATACCCTATTTACGTGGGGTACAATCGCATTCGTGGCATTTGCCTTAGTTATCTCAGTAATCGCATATTTTCTGTTAGGGATAGAAAAAGCAACAGTACTCTTTTTATCCATAATCATTATCGCATTGGCGATCTATCTGCGCTCAACAATGCTCTCGTTCTACGGATTCTACGAGCCCGATGGCTTTTACTACTACTCAATGGTCAGGGCCACAGTCAACAATAATTTCCACGTGCCTGCAGTACTGAGCACTTCCGGGTGGCCTAACGCCGCTCCGTATACCGAGGCTCAGGGTCTTCTGTGGGTCACTCTCATTCCCTATATGCTCTTGCACCCTTTTGGTGTGTCATATTATTGGGTGATGAGGCACATGGCAGTCCTTTTCGGACTCCTTGACATGCTTGGCGCGTACCTTCTCTCAAGGTACCTGAGCAAAGACAAGCTATTCGGCCTTCTTGTAATTGCATTTGTCGGGTTCAGCATGGGCAATGCAGCAAGAACGAGCGCCCTGATATACAGAGGAGACGCCTTCGTAAGCTTCTTCCTATTGATGGCACTTGTCTTGCTGGTTGAAACCCTCAGGCAGGAAACCAGAAACAGAAAAATTCTTTTTGCTGTGTTGGCAGGAGTTGCGCTTTTAGGCGCTAATCTTGTATGGAACGGAGGGTCGTTTGCAGACGCCACATTCCTATTCACATTCATGCTCCTCATAGCAATTGCATTTGTACTAAGGAAGGAGTCATTGGCCGGCGCATCCGGTTATGTGCTCCTTTCAATCTTCGTATGGTACTTCCTCGCACTGATAACCTACAGCACAGGATTCATAAAAGGCGAGCAGCTCATCACGCCGTCATTCCTTCCTGTTTATATAGCAATAACCCTGCTGTGGGTCTTGGGATATTACCTGACAATCAACATGCATAACTTCCCAATCCTACGCAAGACGTCAACCCGTCTGATAATAACCATTGCAGCAATCTCTTTGGGAATAATGCTATTTAGCATAATCGAATCAGGGCTGGTCTACGGGATCTTTGTAGGCAACGGCATAATCAGCGCCCCAAACTCTGTAGGAAGCACTATACAGGAGCTCCAGCCGCCAACGTACGCATTCCTCTACACAAGCTTTGGCGTTAACCTCTTCACCACTGCGCCAACGCTTCTTATTATTGTACCAATCCTTCTTAACCTGCAAAATCTCATCTGGATCTGGAGTGCAGGGGTTCTGGGAGTAATACTTCTATTCGTATTCTTCCTGCCGTACTTCTTTATGCAGGTATACGATTCGGGAGGATTGATATCAGGAAATGCAAGGGCAAGGTTTGACGTAAACATGGCAACAGTAGCGATAATGGCATACTTCATACTTACTGCATATCTTCAAATGCATGCAATAAGGTTCAATTCGCTTCTGTCAGTGCCACTCGCCATAATCAGCGCGTACACTATTTACTGGCTATTCCTTTTCGCAAAGGGCTCAGTTAATACTACAATGCAATCTAGTAAATCATCACTATACCTTTATGCGCTCTCACTTATAGGCCTTCTAGCGGGATTCTTCATAGCAGATACGTCCGGAAATACTGTTTATGCAATTGTCGGCGCCATATTCGGATGCGGCTTCTTTGCGTACATATACAAACTAGCTACGGCAGGCAGGAACAAGACAATAGTGATGTTTTGCTCCATGCTCCTGCTTGCAGCCTCCATGCCTTCTGTACTTAACATGGCCCAGAATAGCTCAGGATCAATGTCCACTTTCGCTTACATAGTAGTTGCAGTTACAGGACTCGCACTGTTGCTAAGCATGTACTACTTTTACAATACTTATGGAGACAAATTAAGCGACAAGGATTACATTATCGCCCTTGGCGCATTTTCCGGCATACTTCTCATTGCATTCTTTACCGTACTCCTCATCAATGACAACGCATACGCAGTGACGCTCTTCCAGGCAGACAACATCAACCCCCAATTCATAAGCGCGCTGCAGTGGCTGAAGGGAAATTCCACGCCAAATAGCGTCGTACTTACACTATGGCCTGACGGATCTGTTGTTGAAGGCGTTGCAAACCGCACTGTAGTTACCGACAGCGTAGGATCTCAGAACGGGAGCAAGCTGACTCCATTTGCAGCATGGATACTAAACGGCCTGCCAGACCCCCAATTCCTCGAATCTCCGATAAACGGAAAGCCGAATTACGTGCTTGTCAGATTCCCCTGGTTTGTCGAGACCCAGGGCATATATACCGAGGCAATGATTTCAGAGAACCAGAGCCTCTTCGGCTACCTGCCGCTAACCCGGTTTGAGGAGCTTGCGCCTAACTCAACAACAAGCCAGCTCATATTCAGAAACAATGCAACTGGTTATCCTTTTGCGGCAATAGACCTCACACACGGGGCAAACAACTATTCAAGAAGCAGCATTTCTGGCTTTATACAGATCAGCCCTAACTCACAGTCAGTCTTCAAGTATGTCGGCTTTTATGACCAGGACAATTTTAATTTCACTCTTGCTCCGATAGCTGCAAACAACACAAACGGAGAGCTTATGCTCGTAAGCTACTCAAGCATACCAAAGCAGGGCTACCTGCTGAACATAACTGGCGCTTACATATTTGCTCCGGGCCTTGCATCAAGCAACATGCTAAAGTTCCTATACTTCTGCAACGCCAACTCATGCGCATGGGATACAAAGAACGCAACTGCAAGGTTGGTATACGGCAATTCCGATACGAAGATATTCAAGATAACCTACTATAACTCAACGTATAACTACACCTGAACTTTTTCTTTTGCAGATGGAGATAGTGGTTATGTTGAAATGCAGGATTGCCCTTGTATCGGTCTGGTATAATTGCTGAAAGGCGCCCACTGGCCTATTCCAGACTGGCTTGACGTAGCAAAATAACTTGCGTTGAAAACATTCCTGATCTGATCCTCAGCGCCTATGCAGTATATTACATTGGCGTTTGCAACACAGTCAGAAGGTCCCGCAGTAGCTCCCAAATCTGGATAGTTCGAAGATCTTTTCCAGCTCCCTATCCCCAAATTTGTCAACTGGGCATAATACGTCTGGTTTGAAATGCCATAGATCGGATCTCCACCAACACAATAAATATAGCCATTGCTCTGCACGCACCTGGCGCTAGACACGCCTATAGGATAAGACGTAGTGGGATTCCAGGTTCCTATTCCTGATTGGGTTAGCGCAGCGTAATATGTTTCATTAGTATCCTCAAAGGTATTCTCAAAGAATTCATTGTTCTCAATTTCTATAAGACCACCAATACAATACACATATCCATTATATGCAATGCATGATTCGTGTTCTATTGGCTGCAGGTAAGAAGTGGTAGGGTGCCACTGCCCTAGTTGCTGTCCGTTGATCGCTGCGTAATAACTCTTGCTCGATGCATTAAAATTTATCTGTCCTCCTATACAGTATACGTAGCCTCCTGATATTACGCATGATCCTCCATCCTCATTCTGCGGATAACTCGACGTCTGAAGCCACTGCGAAAATCCGTTCTTATAAAGTTGCGCAGAATAAACTCTGTTCGTATCATTTATCATCGTGCCATTGCTTTCAGGCAGCTGCCCACCTATACAAAATACATACTTGCTATTAGTGACACACGATGCCTGCGATATTGGTAATGGATATGCAACAGTGGGGGACCACGAGAAGTTAACTCCACTCACATTGTAATAATTGGCACCGTAAATATTGTAGATATCGTAAACACTTGCATTGTAAAGCGTCGCGACATCTGTGCTGTTAGTTATGTTAGTTATTTCAGAATAATTGCTTGCACCTCCAATACAGTATAATGAGCCCACTGGCACGGGGGAATAGCCAACATTTGTCTCATTTGACTGGTTTGTTGCAGGGCCTGTGTCATTATATCCTATTTTTGCACCAGTAGAATTCGACTGTTGCGTTGTTATTGTAGCCTTTTGATTTGGGGAAGATGGAGGTTGGAATGATAAGAAAAGGAGCACTATCAATATTACAAGAATCCCTACAAGTATATAATTTGCTTTGCTGAAAGCCATAACTGCATTAAGCAGCAAAATTTATTAAAGTCCATAGATTAGAAAGTTCTTCATACCATAAATAATCTACTTTATACGCCCAGAAAGCTGTGGCTGAGGATCTATGTACAAAATGCAAAACTACCGTATGGATATGACAACACAGCATGGGAGAGCAAACACTTTTATACCAGACTATCCTAGCTCTCTTTATGGTAATGGCCAGAAGGCAGGTGCACGAGGGAATTAACGCGCCACTAAACTCCGAAATAAAAAGCATGGTCAGGGACAAGGAAAGACCCGCTGCAGCGCGAATACTGTTAAGGGGGATGGCTACGCTTGGAGTTGCATCAGTTATTGCCGGATGCGGCAATTCGCCGCGCAATATGTCAGTATGCGAGCCTCTTGCAAAGCAAGAGATACAAAATGTAATATCCTTCATGGTCACATATTTTCCTCCGCCAAACGGAAAAGTAGCCACTCGCAAAGTGCATCTGGATCAATTTGGTGCATGGGTGCAAAACGATAATGGTGCAATACACAAACTTACAAACCTGCAGGTATCTATACTTGGAATACCTGCAAATCTCAGAGTTTCAATAGATGCCACTATGGAAATATCAAATGGCAGGCAGATAACCAAAGGGTTATTCAACATGGAGGGCCAGGAATGCACGCTTCACTTCAGCAAGGGTCCGACAGGCCCAGTTCTTCTATCATGACAACTGCATATAGCTGCAATATCTGGCGCTTTGCACTACATACATATTACCCATATAAATATAACCATTAATATTGCTATCAATATCAGCATTGCGCTAGGAATTCGGATGGAGAAAGCCTGTCTATCATTCATGATCCTTTTTTTGCTTATTTATATCGCTGCAGCTGCAGTAAATGCAGCCACAGCCTCAACATTCATAACCGCGCAATACACGCCTCATAGCGTGGGCTCTCCGCTTTCTAGCCCTTACATTTCTTCGTCCCAGTTATCCCCGGCAGCCCAGGTCTATGCATATAACAACAAGAATGCACTATGGCTTATAACGTGCCCTCAGAATCCAGCTTCGCTAAGCAGCAATCCGCAATACGCCTTTTCCACTCAACCAGGGGATTTCGGCGATTTCATGGTCGCAGGAAACGCATGCGATCTTCCATCCACTTCCCAGACCTTTCACATAAAGTTGACTTTAACTGACACCCCATCATCTTCCATAAGCGGCGCTCCTACAGCAAGCGATTTTAATGTAACGCTTGCAATGTCAGGCGCAGCAACCCTTCACACGACAGACCTCGGTTTTTCACCTGAAGTAAATACCGGCAGCGGTGGCATCGTGTCCACGAACTTCAATACAAAAACATACATGTTCCAGAGCATACCTCCACACGGACAGCAGGGACTATGGACATGGTATGGGTTGGTTGCGGATCCAAACCAGCTCAACAGTATCTACGCTTCAGGCCCCCAACTGTCTGTTTCGGGTAACAGCAAACCAGGCCAGACCTATACATACTCCTACACAACCACGTCAGGAGGTGGCAGTACATTAACATGCGCATATAGCTATTCCCTTACCTCAAAGGCCACATTGACCAGTTTGGGCGGCACTACCGTCCCATTCCCAACCAGCGGCTCAGGATCCACCAATTTAAACTTCATACCATATCTTACATACGATGCAAACATAACCAACCCAGAGCCTGCAAACGAGTTCAACACCGCGCTAACTTATGATCTATACAGCCCATACAATATCCAGAATCCACAGGGCAGGATCGATCCTATAGGCATAAACTCCATAACCTATTTCTTCTCCGCATACAATCAATCAGTAACAGCAAGCTCAGGTGGCGCAACAACCGGAGGTAGCAGCGCAGGAGGGACATGGGAACAGACAATCTGGACCGACCTTATAAACGAAGGGTATACCTCACTTGAAGCAGCAGGCATCATGGGTAATGCAGCACAGGAGACCGGAGGCCAAACATTGACCGGAATCGATCCCGAATGCAATGTTTTAGGATGCTTTGGTTTTATCAGCTGGAGCCCGCAACCTCCAGGCTTAAGTCTAACTGGAAATAAGTATTCCGATATTGAGACCCAGATCCAGTATCTTGCTACCTCATCAACTCCATCTCCAGCATCGCCAACAGAATCGTGGTGGCCTGCCTGCAGTGCATCTGCTTCATGCGCTTCCCAATATGCTATTGCGTTCATGCAAAACTTTGAAAAGTGCAGTGGCTACTCTTCACCTCCAAGCTATGGGGCCTGCAATGGCCCAGTCAGGGAAAGTCAAGCTCAGCAAGCCTGGAATGACGCACAAGCTGGTGGATGGCCTCAACGTTCAACTCCTTCAGGAGGATCAGGCAGCGGAGGAAGTGCAGGAGGATCATCTGGAGCTACAACATCAAATGTATTGACATGGATATCTACTTATGATGAAATAACACTCTACGCCAACATGCACGGAAATTATAGCGTAGGTCTGGGAAACATAACTGGATCATCCTCTTCATCGTCAGGTGGCACAGCAGGTGCTGGCTCATGTCCTAACAAGGCATATCCAGCATTTGAATCAGGCTCGAGCTCATCAGGCACACTCACGCTTCAGCAGCTTGTGGACTGCGCAGTGGCCGCAGGATTCACCGGTGACCAGGTTATAACTGTAGTGGCAATGGCATATCAGGAAAGCAGCTGGCAGCCAGGAGAACTAGAGGGTGGGGGATGTGCAGCAGGAATATTGCAGGAAGGCTTCACCCCATGCTCCTCATCAGGAGGGCTTTTAGTACCTCAATATTCAAGCCCTGCAGGGTATGACCCTACTACCTGCTCAACGTACAATCCAAGCCAAGCCTGGATGCTTTATATGAATCCATTATGTTCATTCAAATGGGCGTACTACGAGTTCAAGGCCGATGGGAATAGCTTTTACAACTTCTGGGGCAGCTACGATACCGGAGCCTACTGCAACTGGGCTCCTTCAGGATGGGCTGGGGGAGGAAGCTTCGGCGGCGTAACTTGTAGCGGATCTAACAATGAGGGTGCTTCATGGTCTACGGTATGTCCTGGAAATTCATGCAAGTCAACTGGGGGGTCATCAGGTCCGTCATCAAGCGGCGGTTCGTCGATATACATAGTTCCTAATTCAATAACTGCGATACCGCAAGGGTACATATACATTCTGGGCCAGGGGGTCGGAGGTCCTAGCCCGGGTAGTGCATCAGCAAGTTCTGGTTCAGGTGCTTATCCTGTAGGCTCAGGATGCACTGTAGAACGCACAGATATGGGCAAAGACTGGAGCGGGTCATGTCCACTTTATGCAATTGCTTCAGGAACAGTGCATTTCGTATTCAACTACGGCCCAGGTGGGGGCTGCGACTGTGCAAACGACTGGTATGGCGAATTCTTCTATATAACCTTTGATTCTCCGATAACAACACCAACAGGCACGTATTATGACGCATATTACGCAGAAGACGTAAGCCCATCAGTTACTGACGGTGAAAATGTAACGGCCGGACAGCAAATAGGCACGGCTGTTGGCGGTCCGGATGGAATGGAGTTGGGCTGGACAACCCCATCTGAAGCGCCTAGTGCCCACACGCTCGCTAACTCAGAGGGTTATGGCGGCACAGACTGTACTCCTGCTGGCGATCAGTATGTCACGTATATCAACACACTATATAGCTCACATAATCTAGCTGTCTGTTGCACTTCAAGCGGCCCGGCCTGCTTCACAGGAGCGCCAAGCGGTCCAAGCCCTCCGCCCCCAGGCGGTGCAAGCAGCACAACTATCAGCGGAACCAATCTGTACATACTTCATGTAGTCCCGTACGGCGAGTTTAACGCATCTGCATACCCTCCAAATTCTATGAATATAGCCTATGCCTCATCCCCGGGCGCCTTTGAAAACAACTGGAACACTTACTGGCAAAACCTGCAGAGCATACAAAGTACATCTGTCTACGTGTATAATTCAATACCTATAGTTGGGCAATCCGGCGGCACGATTCCGGCATCAGGCCCGCTGTCAGTGGACCAGGCAATCGAGAAGCAGATAATACATAAATCATGCGGAGGCACAGATCCTACCGCTAACGGCTGCAACAACCCCCTCTTCCAGCCGGTGAACGTCACCTCTGATGACTACGGCGACGTGTACATCGTAGGGCAGTGCAGCGGATGCGCTGGAGGCGGTAACGAGCACACTTGGATTGTGAGCATATCAAACACGCTCAAAACTGGAGACATGGTCATAAATGTAGAACCAACGTGCCCAAAGGGCAATGATGTCGCCAGCAGCGATGGCGATAATTACGCCCTGTGCACGGCAAACTGGGATGAGATTGCAGTATCCCCTACCGGTTCACAAGTATACCTTGCAAATCCAACTTCAGGCATGATACCCATAATGAACGGGCAGACACTAAAGTATGGCACTGCAATAAACCTGAATTACGGCACTGATCAGGCACTATACCAGGATCTTTCATCCTATCTGCAAGCGTATCCTCCGGCAATAAACATAACCGATTACTTCAGGGACGGTGGGCTTTATGGGATATACACGCACAATCAGGCAGGCAAGACCTGCAAATCCGCAGCAGTTCCAGGATGCAACAGCGAAAACATAGTGCTGCACAACATAACAAGCACAGAACTCTCCGGCCTTTCTGCAGCAAGCAGTGCATTCAACAACCAACCTGACATGCTTGATCATTCTGCATGGGACTCGTCAGGAGGCAACTGGAACAAGAATTTTCATCACCCTCTTGCCATACAGGACGTTCACGGGTATCTTTACGTGCTTGACTACTGGTCAGGGGTTACCGGTCAGGTATGTCAGTCGATCATAGGATCCGGCGGCATACTAGGCCCACACGTATGCGCACAGGTGGGCCTTCCAGGATGTATTTTAGGATGCATAACTGACGGAATAGATTTTGGCGCCCTTACGCTCAGGGTAATAAACTCGAGCGGAGTAGACCTGCCAATACTCCCGACCTACCAGAATGACCTGTGGCAATGCACCACTCCAGCATGCAACAATTTCAATAAATTCACGCAAAACAGTAATACTTACTACCCTCCGTTTGGCTGGGTTATAAGCGCCACATTGATGAGCCATGACTCTGCAGATACCAATCACGTACTGAGTGTCTGCGGAGGAGGAACCACTCCAAACGAAGTCGACAATCAAAACCCGTCTGGGCCATGCTACCAGCCAAGCCAGTACTACAAAGGCACATACCTGCCCATTGGTCCAAAATACAACATATTCGGGTGTTCTGGTTCGTGGCCATCTGAAACCTGCAAGACCCGCAACCTTATAGGCGCAAGCATGTCAGTTAGCTTCAACGACACTGTGGAAATCTTCATACCGTCCCAGGGCAGCATAGGGATCAAGAACACTGCAAACCCTGCCAGAAACTCCGAGCTGATTCTAGCGAGATTCGTGCCTGAAAACTACACAAGGCAGATAGGCGGCACAAACTACCTGCCATTCTATTATGCATGCTACGACAGCAACTTCAATCCCAGCAATTACTACGATCCAAAGACCGGCACCCAGTACACTGGCCTTTGCAAATGGGAGTACTCCGTCCACAATATAACCTCTCCAACATACCTCTTCACCAACCCCTTCCAATACGACGAGAATATAGGCTCCTACCAGCAGCTTACCCTTGATGAGATTCTCTCTTCTTCAATCAATCCAAGCTCTACTATAACCGGGCCCTCTGCAATAAGCAACCCGTATGCAATACAGTCCTCAGGCAACTTTAACCGCGGCGCATCAAGCGCTTTCAGCACATATACCTGCATATCAGGGCCTCCATGCCCTACAGTCCAGCAGACAAGCACTCCAACAAAACTGGAAAGCAAACTTTCAGGTTACATGATACTTCCTTATTCGTATACGTATACACTCACGTGGGCACCCACTGCAGTGAGCGGAGGTGGACCGGGATGCTCTGATTCGGCATTGTTCAGCCCTCCCGGAGGCGTCACGCAGACCTTCTATAACTATACGGAATCAAGTGCACAAGGATCAGCAAAGCAGGTTGCCAGAGTAGAGGGCGCTCAATCATACGCGCAATCTGCAGTAAACTCGAGCCAGTACTGGCAGGCATTCCTAAACGCATCTTCAGTACCAGCAGAGCTGTTCTACAACATGCTCACAGACAGGCAATTTGGCCAGGTATACATAAACAGCACAATAAGCCCATACACAAACTTCCAGAAAATAATCAATGCATCAAACATATTCACATACACCATGGATCTATTCGGGCAGGGAAGCAATCCTGGCTACGCAATGATAGGCGCTCAGCCTGAGAACCCGCCGTGCACAGGCCCAACGTGCGCGCCATCTCTTACCAACACAGGTTCAGGACACATCTTCACTAACATAAACGACAACTTCTCCGCAAATACCCTTGCCGAAGATGCGCCACAGGTTGTGGCGTTATTCAACTGGTACAAAGTACCTATACACAACAATCCTATAGACCTAACATTAAACAGGACACGCTCTGGCTCCGGATTCAACCCATACGGATACCACCGCATTGTTGAGGTATACAATGACAGGTTCAACAACACTTTGTACATGCCTCTTGACGTAGACATTGCAAACATAACCCTGATCAACCTTACAGTGGCACCCGTAGTGGACAGCAGCAACGCAAACAAGACATATATTACAGTGAATGGAACTGCCTATACTCTAATGCCGTTCACTACAAACACGAAGCCGCTAAAGAATGCAGATATCTATCTTTACTATGACGTCGATCTTAACGTGAATGGATACAATCCAATCACCCAGGCACAATACACGCAGAACTGCGCATTTACCGGTTCCGCTGTCACAGACAGCAAGTGCGCACTGTCTAACCCCGTATGGAATGGAATAGGAGCCAATGCGGGTGCCCTGACATACAACACCGATCTGAACCGCACCAACAACTGCTCGCCACCGCCAAATAGTCTGCTCACACCCACAGGCAATGTCTACAGGCTTTGCAACATATACAATGATCCAATACCCGGAGTTCCAGCACCTACATACAACTGCCCAACATCTATATCAGGGCATACTCAATACTGCATACCCCTTTATGCAAACGGAACAGGATACTGCACACCGCAGTTAGGGCTCTTTGCCATAGCCAAGACAAACAACAAAGGGTACTTCTCGATATCTAACCCAGGCACTATATCAAATCCAGGCAGCATAGTAAATTCAGGATCTGGCCCATCAGGACTTCTTGCATGCGGATATGGCCAGCATAACATAATTGCACAGTACTACGGCACTCCGGCACCAGAGCCCATATACCCTACTCAGTCTGGAATAGGCCTTGCCGCAAATCCATCGAGCACAGATTATGCTACTTTCACTGCAGTTAACTATTCATGGACACCTGTGCAGGTTGTCCAGCCTGCAGCAATAGGGACTATCTTCCTTAGCATAGGAAATATAAGCGTTGTTTTGGGTCTGTTCATTGTTGCTGCTGTGCTTATAATCGCCATTACCCTATCAAGGCTTCATGGTCCGAAAAGAAAGAAACACGGGCATTAACCATCTAGGAACTTGAC